>DATMTO010000173.1:0-4442 GCA_035564055.1 Rhodocyclaceae bacterium
CCTCGGGGCGGCATATCAAAGCAATGATGTCGACCGCAGGCCGGCATCAAGACCTGGGCAAAACCCAGGCGGGGTAAAAACATGGACAGCTCCATCCTCTTTCAAATCTGCGTCAGCGGCGCCCTCATGGGCCTCGTCTACGCACTGGTCGCCTACGGCTTCCAGCTCACCTATGCCACCAGCAAGAGCATCAATTTCGGCCAGGGCGAATTGGTCATGCTGTCGGCCTTCTGCAGCCTCACGCTGCTCGACTGGGGCGTGCCCTACTGGCTGATGATTCCGCTCGGTCTCATCATCGGCGCCCTGCTCGGCCTCGTGGTCGAACGCGCCGCGGTGCGGCTGGCGCTGGAGCAGAAGAGCGAAGGCTGGATTCTCCTGACCATCATCTTCGGCCTGTTCGGTTTCTCGCTGGCCGAGAACATCTGGGGCCGCGACGATCGTCCCTTCCCCACGCCGATCCCCTCGGACTCCTTCAGCTTCCTTGGCGTCGACATCACCTGGCTTGAAGTCTCGGTCGCCATCGGCGTGTTCGGTATCATGGGCCTGATCGAACTGTTCAAGCGCCGCACCCTGCTCGGCAAGGCCTTCGAAGCCGTCTCCGCCGACCGCGATGCAGCCGAACTGATGGGCATCTCGGCCACGCAGACAGTGATGCTCTCGTACGGCCTCTCCGGCGTGGTCGCCGCGCTGGCCGGCATTTTGATTTCGCCGATCACTACGGTCGGCCCGACCATGGCGATGATGCTCATCCTCAAGGCCTTCTCGGTGGCCGTCGTCGCCGGCCTCAACTCCGGCTTCGGCGTGGTGCTCGTCGGCCTCGTACTCGGCGCGCTGGAAAACCTCGCCAGTCTTTATCTCGGCAGCGGCTGGCGCGAAGCGCCGGGGCTGATCCTCCTCATCATGGCGCTGGCGCTGCGGCCGAACGGCATTTTCGGCAAAGCCACCATTCGCAAGGTATAAGAGGAGAACAAGAATAATGAAACGCTTCCTGCTCGTTCGTGGCGCCGAACTGATTGCCCTGCTCGTGCTCGCCGCCATTCCGCTCATCATCACCAACCCGTTCGCACTGGGCCTGCTCACGCTGCTCGCCATCTACGGCATCCTGCTGATCGGCCTCGACGTCACCGTCGGCTATCTCGGCCAGGTCAATCTGGCGCAGGCAGCCTTCCTCGGCATCGGCGCCTACACCTCCGGCCTGCTGGTCATGAGCGGCGGCTGGGGCATCCTGACTGCGCTCGGCGCCGCCTTCGCGCTGTGTCTGATTCTTGGCTCGCTGCTGGCACTGCCGGCACTGCGCCTCGAAGGTCCGCAGTTCGCGCTGGCCACGCTGAGCTTCGGCGCGCTCGCCGTCACCGTGCTCAACGAATGGGAAGACCTCACGCTCGGCGCGCAAGGTCTCTCCGTCAGCCGTCCGGTCCTGTTTGGTCATACGCTCGACGCCGCCTGGTTCTACTGGCTGTGCGTGGGACTGCTGGCGCTGGTGTGGATGGGCATGCGCAACCTCTTGTCCTCGCAGTGGGGGCGCGCCTTTGAAGCGCTGCGCGACAGCCCCATCGCCACCGACGCCATGGGGGTCGGCACCTATCGTCACAAGGTCATCGCCTTTGCCTTCGGCTCCGCCCTCGGCGGGCTCGCCGGCGGCCTGTATGCGTTCAACTTCCAGTACCTGCAACCGCAGAGCTTCACCTACGAGCTGATGGTCATCCTGCTCCTCGGCGTGGTGCTCGGCGGCCGCAAGAGCCTGTGGGGCGCAGTGGTCGGTGCGGCCTTCATCGTGCTGCTGCCCAACCTGCTGTCGAACCCGGCCATGTTCCGTTTCTTCTCCGTGGTCGGCCTGCTCATCGCGTTGCTCGGCGTGGTCCGGGGACTGAAGGACAAAACCGCACTCAAGTTCCAGACCCTGGCGCCGGTCATCGCCATGGCCATGCTGGTGGTCGGCAGCTTCACGGTGGAACATACCGAAGACTGGCGCAAGGCCATCTTTGCACTGATGCTGTTCTCGGTCGTGGTCGGCCTGCCCGAAGGTTTGATGGGCTTTGCCGGCAAGCTGCTGACCAAACTCTTCCGCGTGCCCGGCGCACCGCTGCCTTCTCCTAGCGATTTGGACTCTGTCGTGCCGCTGCAACCTGCCGACGGCAGCGTGCTGCTCGAGCTCAAGGAACTCAAGCGCCACTTCGGCGGCGTGAAAGCAGTGGACGGCGTCAATATGATCGTCAAGGCCGGCACCGTGCACGGCCTGATCGGCCCCAACGGCTCCGGCAAGTCCACCGCCGTGAATGTGATCTCTGGTCTCTACACCCCGACCAGCGGCCTGCTCCTGCTCGACGGCAAGGAGCTGCCCTACGGCAGCCTGTATCAGGTCGCCGGTGCCGGCGTCTCGCGCACCTTCCAGAACCTGCAACTGTTCGGCGAACTGTCCGCGCTCGACAATGTGATGGTGGCCCTGCGCGACACCTACAAGCTGCCCTGGCCGCTGGTGCTGCTGGGCCTCGCCCGCGGCGAGGAACACAAGGCGCAGGCCGACGCGCTGGCGCTGCTTCAATTGGTCGGCCTCGAAGCGCAGGCACGCGTCAAGGCCAAGGACCTGACCTACGGCGCGCAGCGCTTCCTCGAAATCGCCCGGGCACTCGCCCGCAAGCCGCGCCTGCTGATCCTCGACGAACCAGCCGCCGGCCTGGCTCATCCGGATGCGCACCAGCTGGTCGAAATCATCCGCCGCATTCACGGCCGCGGCATCAGCATCGTGCTGATCGAACACCACATGGACGTTGTCACCGCGCTGTGCAACACCGTCACCGTGCTCGACGGCGGCCACGTGATTGCCGAAGGCCCGGCCGAAGAAGTGAAGCGTAATCCCAAGGTCGTCGAGGCTTACCTCGGCGCAGCCGCATAAGGCAGGGAGGAGAAAAGAAAATGTTGAAGGTAGAAAACCTCTACGCCGGTTACGGCGGCGCCGAAGTGCTCAACGGCGTGAACCTCGAAGTCAAGCAAGGCACACTGGTCGCACTGATCGGCGCCAACGGCGCCGGCAAGACCACCACCATGCGCGCCGTCTCCGGCATGATCAAGCCCAGCAAAGGCAAGGTCACGCTTGAAGGCACCGAAGTCGAAGGCTACAGCGCCTCGCGCATCGCCCGGCTCGGCCTCGCCCATTCGCCCGAAGGCCGCAAGATCTTCGGCCCGCTGTCGGTCGAAGATAATTTGCTGCTCGGCGCCTATCGTCGCCTGCCGCGCTTCTTTGGCTTCCACGCCGAAGCCCAGGGCGAACTCGAACGGGTCTACGCCCTCTTCCCGCGCCTCAAGGAACGCCGCCTGCAACACGCCGGCACCCTCTCCGGCGGCGAACAGCAGATGCTCGCCATCGGCCGCGCACTGATGGCGCAACCCAAGGTCATGCTGCTCGACGAACCCTCGATGGGTCTCGCCCCGGTGATCGTGCAGGAAGTCTTCGCCATCATCCGCCGCCTCAAGGAAGCCGGCATCACCCTGCTGCTGGTCGAGCAGTTCGCCAAGAGCGCGCTGGAAGTCGCTGACTACGCCTATGTGATGGAGCGCGGCAAGATCGCGGTCGAAGGGGCGCCGGCGGAACTGCAGAAGGATGAGCGTGTGATTGCGGCTTATCTCGGCTAAGGGGACACATGCATCTAGTACCACTCATTTGTTTAGGCCTAGGTGTATTAGCCGTCGATTGCGCCGCGGCGCAAGTCTGTGGCATTGCGCGCGAAAACGTACCCAATAAAGCGCTGATATATCCGGAAGAATCTCTGCGCCTCGGAGAACAGGGAACAACAGTGCTCAATGCACGTATAAGTGACCTTGGATACGTCGAAACAGTCGACGTTAAGGAGTCCTCCGGATACCCACGACTCGACCAGGTTGCTGTCGACACAGTCAAGGACTGGTGCTTCACCCCCGCCAATAAAGAAGGAAAGAACGTCTCAGCCTCTGTAGTTATTCCGCTCAAATTCTCACTGACGTCTTCGCCCCCACTCCCAACAACAGAGCCGCTTGCTACCCCGGTGAGGCAACCGGTGGAAACAAATACGATCGTCTCCTCTTTTGTTGCTCAAAAAGATGGGTTTCTTGCTCCCCAGCAGGTATATGGACTTACGGTTGAGCTTTTTGCCCGCTCGTATTTCTTTGACTTAATGTCCGCACGAAAAATGGGGGTCGATCATCCGGGATGGGCGCGCAAGTTTCCAGAGTTTCTGGACGACATGCTTGTGTTACTGAGACCAAAGAACATTTCGCTTGAGTCATACCTCGAAAGGGAACTATTAGCGCAGATGGAGAAAAACGACCTTGTCAACTTGATAAGCGCAACCAAACAACCGAGGTATTTAGGAGCGGTTGAGTGCCTAAAAGGCATGGGAGTATCGTGGGAATACCTAATCCAAGCGAACTCCATACTCCAAGCTCCGACACTCTATTCGTCAGAGGAA
>DATMTO010000174.1:0-8587 GCA_035564055.1 Rhodocyclaceae bacterium
CCTTTACGAGCCAAGCCGATTGGGAGGCTTGGCTGGCAATCAATGGAAGCCTGGCAGTCGGCGTGTGGCTTCGCCTGGCAAAGAAAACGGCCGATCAGCAAACGCTTTCCTATGCCGAGGCGCTTGAGAGCGCGCTTTGCCATGGCTGGATTGACGGGCAAAAGAAGGCGGAGAGCGAGCACTACTGGTTACAGCGATTCACGCCCAGGACTGTAAGAAGCATCTGGTCGAGCATCAACAAGGCCAAAGCGGAAGCGCTGATTGCGGCGGGAAGAATGCAGGCTGCCGGCATGCGTGAAGTCGAGCGTGCCAAGCAGGATGGGCGCTGGGAGCGGGCGTATTCATCGGCGAGCAAATCGACCATCCCCGACGATTTGCAAACGGCGCTGGATGCCAATATGAAGGCCAAGGCGTTCTTTGCAACGCTGGACAGTAAGAATCGCTATGCCGTCCTTTTCCGAGTGCAGAATGTGAAAAAGGCGGAGACGCGAGCCAGGAAGATTGCCCAGTTCATCGACATGTTGGCCAAGGGTGAAAAGCTTCACCCCTAGCACCGGCGGCCTGGCGGGTCGTGCATGTGCGCATCCAAGCCTTTCGATCAATCGAACGATTGCAGGAAGAAAATGACTACGCAAAAGACGAGTTCGGCCGCAAAGGCTTTCCCAAAGAAGGTGCCCGCCGCCGATGCGGGCAAGCCCGCCAGTGAACTCATTGACCAGCGCATCCATGAGCTGGGCGACTGGCGTGGTGAACTGCTCAGCCGCTTGCGTGCGCTGATCAAGAGCGTCGACGCGGCCATCGTTGAAGAGTGGAAGTGGAATTTGCCGGTGTGGTCGCAGGGCGGCATTATCTGCACCGGCGAAAGCTACAAGAAGGCTGTGAAGCTCACTTTCGCCAAGGGTGCGGCGCTGCCCGATCCGGCCGGGTTGTTCAATGCCAGCCTCGACGGCAATGTGCGGCGTGCGATCGACTTCACCGAGGGCAGCGTGATTCAAGAGCAGCCATTGATTGCCCTGATTCAGGCGGCCATCAACCACAACCAGGCTACGGCCAAGGCTGGCAAAAAAGCCGGGGCCTGAATTTGCACATGACCTTGCACTTCCATGAGACATAGCGAACGACATACGACGCACCGTACCGGCTGGCTGCGTGCTTCCGTGCTGGGTGCCAACGACGGGATCGTCTCCACGGCCAGTCTGGTGCTGGGGGTGGCGGCGACGGGTGCCGATACCAAGGCCATTCTGGTGGTCGGGGTGGCCAGCCTGGTGGCCGGCGCCATGTCGATGGCGGCGGGGGAATATGTCTCGGTCAGCTCGCAGGCCGATACCGAGAACGCCGATCTGGCCCGCGAGAAGGCGGAGCTTGCCGCCGACCCGCAGCAGGAGCACGCGGAGCTCACCGCCATCTACGTCAGGCGCGGTCTTGACGAAAATCTGGCGGCCAGTGTCGCGACTCAATTGATGGCACACGATGCGCTGGCCGCCCATGCGCGCGACGAACTCGGCATTTCCGATACCTTGGCCGCCAAGCCGGTGCAGGCGGCGCTGGCCTCGGCCGCGACCTTTGCCGCCGGGGCCTTTCTGCCCTTGTTGATGGTGCTGCTGCTGCCCGCCTGGGCGCTGATGTGGGGCGTTGCCGGTAGCTCGCTTTTCTTTCTGGCCTTTCTCGGCATGGTTGCGGCCCGAGCCGGCGGCTCCCCCTTGCTCGTGTCGGCTGTGCGCGTGGCCTTCTGGGGCGCCCTGGCGATGGCACTGACAGCCGGGGTCGGCGCGCTGTTTGGCGTTGCTGCCTGATGTGCATGAGGTTTTGGTGGGGCTGCGGCGCGGGCCAACATGCGTCTGCCTAGAACGCCTGATCCCAGCGTATCGACAGCCGGATTGCCGAGTTGATCAGGCCGACCATGCTGTAGGTCTGCACGTAGTTGCCCCAGTGTTCGCCAGTCTGGATATGGATGTGTTCGGCATACAGACCGTGCGAATTGCGCAGCTTCAGCAGTTTCTCGAACAGCTCGCGCGCCTCGTCGCGCAGGCCGATCGAGGCGAGCGCATTGACGTACCAGAACGAGCAGACCAGGAAGGCATTTTCCGGTTTGCCGAAGTCGTCGGCTTCGACATAGCGGAAAATGAAGTCGCCGAACTTGAGTTCGCGTTCGATGGCTTCGACCGTGGCCGAGAAGCGTGGATCCTCGGGCGCGAGGAAGCCGACTTCGGCCAACAGCAGCAGGCAGGCGTCGAGCTCCTCGCCGCCGAAGGTAGAAACGAAGCTGTTGCGTTGCGCATTCCAGGCCTGGGCGATGATTTCCTTGTGCATGGCGTCGGCGATCTCGCGCCAGTGCGCGGCCCTGTCCTGCAAATCGATATGTTTGGCGATCCGCGCCAGACGGTCGCAGGCGGCCCAGCACATGATGGACGAGAAGGTGTGCACGCGCATGCTGCCGCGCAGCTCCCACAGACCGGCGTCGGGTTTCCCGAAGTAGAGCCGCGCCATTTCGCCGAGCGCTTCGAGCCGATGGAACAGCGCTTCGTCGCCGCGTCGGGTCAGGCGCTGGTCGAAGAAGACGTGAGTGGCCGCCATGATGGCGGAGCCGTACACGTCGTGCTGGATCTGCTCGTAGGCCTGGTTGCCGCAGCGCACCGGACCCATGCCGCGATAGCCGGGCAGGGTGGGGATGCTGATCTCGGTCAGGTCGGCGCGGCCGTCGATGCCGTATACCGGCTGCAGGCGGTTGTCGCTGATACCAGCGGCGAGGTTGATGATGTAGCTGAGATAGTGCTCCATCGTATTGGTGGCGCCGAGGCGGTTGAGCGCATTGACCACGAAGTAGCCATCGCGCAGCCAGCAGTAGCGGTAGTCCCACGTTCTGACTGTGTTGGCGGCTTCGGGAATCGAGGTGGTGACGGCGGCAATGATGGCGCCGGTCTCGTCGTAGGTATTGAGCTTGAGCGTGATGGCCGAGCGTATGACCGCCGCCTGCCATTCGAAGGGGATGGCGAGATTGCGTACCCACTCGAGCCAATAGGCGGTGGTGTCTTCGAGAAAGCGGCGGCTGACCTGGCTGGGCGCGTCGGTGAGGGTTTCATCGGGGCCGAGCAGCAGGGTGATGCTGTCTTCGAGGAAGAAGGGCAGTTCCTCCGCAACGGAGGTGACCGAGCAGTCGGTGGTCAGACGCAGCACCAGGCCGGGCAGCAGGAAGCGGATATGGTTGCTGCCGAAAGTCTTCTGCACTCGTTCGCCACCATAGTTTCCAGCGGGACGCAGCCGAATGCGCAGGCGCGGGCTGCCCGACAGCTTGGTGATGCGGCGGATCAGCATCATCGGCCGGAAGGCGCGGCCGTAGCGGTGGAAGCGCGGGCAGAAGTCGGTGATCTCGATGGCGCCGCCGTTGTCGTCGTAAAGGCGGGTAACCAGAATGGCAGTGTTCTCGCGATAGTGCTGTTCAGTACGCGTCATGCCGTCGAGCACAATGCTGAAGAAGCCGAAATCATCAGCCCCCTCGCCTTCGCGCAGCAGCGAACAGAACACCGGATTGCTGTCGAAGCGCGGCATGCAGGACCAGACGACCTCACCCTTCGGGTCGATCAGGGCGCTGATGCTGCCGTTACCGATGAGTCCGAGATCAAGCGTATTCATGCGTTCTCCTTTTTTCGCGTATTCAGCGTTGCTCAGCCAGTTCGGCCATGCAGCCGAGCCAGTCGCGCACGGCTTCGACGCAGGCAAGGCGGTATTGCGCACCGGTGCGGCCATTGCCGACCTTGATCGAGATACCACCCATCTGGTTGACGGTCTTGAAGCCGTGCTCATCGGTGAGGTCGTCGCCGATGAAGACCGGCGTGCGGCCTGCAAAAGGCGGCATCGTCGCGAGCGCGCGCACCGCCGTACCCTTGTCAAAGCCGCCGGGCTTGAGTTCGAACACGTACTTGCCGCGCTGTACCTGCAGGCCCGGATGAAGTGCCAGCACGCCCTTGAGCAGGCGGCTCAGATAGCTGCCGAGGCCAGGTGCCTGGCGATAATGGATGGCTAGCGTGGCGCCCTTGTCCTCCAGCAGCAGGCCGGGATGACGGGCCTGGAGATGCTGCAGGTGGTGGACGATGTCGCGCAGGTCGCCATGCTCGAAGGCATGGTGGTGCATATGTCCTTGCGCATCGCGGATTTCGAGGCCGTGTTGTCCCGCTGCCGGCAGCTGCGGCAGGCCCAGCAGCAGATCGAGGCTGCGGATGGCGCGGCCGCTGATGATGGCCAGCGCGCCGTTGCAGCAGCGATGGGCGAGACTGATGATGGTCTTGAGTTCGATCGGTACGTGCACCTCGCCCGGGGTATCGGCAATTTCCACGAGCGTTCCATCCAAGTCGAGGAAGTAGGCCCACTCGGACGAGGCCGGCGGTGGTGTCAGCTTCATCGGCTTGCTCCCTACGCGGCTTTGATCGTCGTATCGCCCAGCAGGCGCATGCGGCGGCGCATGGTCGCGGCGTCGAGCAGCATGCGCCCGGCCCAGCGGTAAACATTGAACTCGGCGATCAGGCTGCGCATCAGGCGGATGCGGTCGCGCTGTTCCATCGGGTCCATGGTCAGTGCCAGGTGCAGCGCGGCAGCGCACTGGTCGGCATCGTAGGGATTGACGATCAGTGCCTCGGGCAGTTCGCGCGCGGCGCCGGTGAATTCGGACAGTACCAGTACGCCCTGGTTGTCGTTGCGCGCGGCGACGAACTCCTTGGCGACCAGATTCATGCCGTCGTGCAGGCTGCTGACAAAGCACAGTTCGGACGCCCGGTAGTACTCGTAGACTTCGCGCGGACCGTGGTACTGAATCTTGAGCAGGATTGCCGGCGCGCCTTCCTTGCCGAAGCGCAGGTTAATGCGCTCGGCGGCGGCGCGCACCAGGGTCTCGTAGTTCTGGTACTCGCCGATGCTGGAGCGTGTCGGTGCGGCGATCTGGATGAAGGTGAAGCGCCCGATCCACGACGGCTGCAGCTCGAACAGGCGTTCGACGGCGCGGAAGCGTTCGATGATGCCCTTGGTGTAGTCGAGCCGATCCACACCAATGCCGAGCAGCTGATTCTCCGGCAGACCGTTCAGTGCACGGATTTCGCGGCGGCAGTCTTCGGCCGACTTTTCCATGGCCAGCGGATCGGGTGGCCAGTCGATCGAGATGGGGAAGCGGCGCACGGCGGTTTGTTTGCCGCCCGAGGTGACTTCGAAGGATTCTCGATCAACGCGCGCCTCCATGAAGCGGTCGACCGTGTCAACGAAGTTGTTGCAGTGGAACTGGGTATGGAAGCCGAGAATGCTGCTGCCGAGCAGGCCGTCGATGATGCGTTCGCGCCACGGGCAGATGGCAAAGGATTCCGGATTCGGCCACGGGATGTGCCAGAAGGTGATGATGGTGGCCTCGGGCAGCATCTCGCGCACCATGCGCGGCACCAGGGCCAGGTGATAGTCCTGCACCAGCACGATCGGATCAAGTGTCTTGGCTTCCTGCACCACCGCGTCGGCGAAGAGCTGGTTGGCGGCGACGTAATGCTCCCAGTCGCTGGAGCGGAAGATCGGGCAGACGTGGGCGATGTGGCACAGCGGCCACAGCCCTTCGTTGGCCAGGCCGTAGTAGTAGCCGGCTTCCTGTTCGGGCGTCAGCCACACGCGGCGAATCTGGTAGGCCGGTTTTTCCGGCGGCACGGCGACACGATCATGCGCATCGACCGAGGCTTTGTCGGCATTGCCGCTGCCGTGGGCGATCCAGGTCCCGGAGCAGGCACGCATGATGGGTTCGAGCGCGGTGACCAGCCCGCTGGCAGGGCGCTGCACCTCGACCTTGCCGTCTTTTTCCATGTGGATGTAGGGCTCGCGGTTGGAGACCACGATGATGTCCTCACCGCGCAGTTCGCCACGCAGCATGGCTTTCAGCGCATCCGGATTCCAGTTGATCTGCGATTCGTCGCGGGTGCGGTTCTCCGATTCCAGCTCGCGGATCAGGCGCTGCAAATCGCGGGCGATGGGGCGCAGTTCCGGCGGGGCGGGCGTGGCGGTGGCAGACACCGGCTCGCCCGGCAGCTTGCCGCGCACCAGCAGACGCAAGCCTTCGTTCCAGCCGCGCAGGCTGAGGCGGGCGATGAAGACGGTGATCAGCGAAATCAAAATCGCCAGACCAACGAAGAAGGCGTAGATGTAGAGCTTGGTCTGCTGGCTGCGTTCGACGAAATAGCCCATGTCCTGCAGCAGGATCATGGCACCGCCGGTCTCCATCGGGCGCACCGCGACGTGGATCATCTCGCGCTCGGTGTGAAGCACATAGCCGTCGCTACCGACGTAGTGGTCGAGATTGTTGCAGCGAATTTCCTTGGGCATGATCTTGGTGGCGATCATGACCGACTCCTGCGTTGGGCAGTACCCCAGCGCATACAGGCGCTCGTCTTCGCTGATGTCGTTGAAGCGCTTGAGTAGCTTCTGGGTCGAGCCGCTTTCGATCTCTTCGTAGAGCGGTTCCTCGATAGTGCGTGCAACGAGTGCGGCGCGCGTATTGAGGTCACGCACCGACCAGCGCAAGGTGAGTTGATCCACCAACGGCACAACGATGTAGGCAAGACCCGCAAGGACAAGGACGAGGGGCAAGACGAAGCGTAGCGAAAGGCGCATGGAAGGTCACTGGGTTTCGGTATGCACTCAGCATGCCCGCCTTGGTCCCGTCTGGCTATCGGTCTAGTCCTACACGATGAATTCCTTGCGGCAGCGACGATTCAGTCTTTTGTCCGACATCACGCCGGCGGCGACCATTGGTAGAGCCAGGTCTCGCTGAGCGCTCGGCCCTTCTCGTCGGCGAGATAGAGGCGCAGATCGACCGGTGTTTTGTCTTCGCTCACGACAGCGCTTGGGGGCTTGATGTCGAACATGGCGCGATAGCCCTTGAGGCTGTCGAGCGGACGTACCGAGGACAGCTCGATCTCGCCACGCGAGGCGGTAATGACCGAGGTGATTTTTGCGTTGCGTCCCAGGCGCTTGAGATTGTCGCCGGCGAAATCGACCACGAAACGCCAGGAGAAATGCGTGCGCTGCTTGCCGACCACACCGCCAGGGCCGGTCCAGGTGGCGGCGACGTTGGCCAGCGGCGAGACGTAGGGCATGCGCGCGCCCCAGTGCAGGCGATAGGCGAACAGCAGTTCTTCACCGGCTTTGGTCTTCTCGTCCGGGTTCCAGAAGGCGACGATATTGTCGAAGGTCTCGTCGGTGGTCGGGATCTCGACCAGTTGCACCGCGCCTTTGCCCCACCCTCCGCGCGGCTCGACCCACAGGCTCGGCCGGCGGTCGTAGAAGACGCCATCGTCCTGGTAGTGATCGAAGTTGCGGTCGCGCTGCATCAGGCCGAAGCCGCGCGGGTTATCGTCGAGAAAGGCGTTGAAGCGCAGCGTGGCCGGATTGTTGAGCGGGCGCCAGACCCATTCGCCGTTGCCGAGCCACAGCGAAAGCCCATCCGAATCGTGAATCTCGGGGCGCCAATCGTTGGCCGCACGGCGATCGTTCTCGCCATACTGGAACATGCTGGTCAGCGGCGCAATGCCGAGACGCTCGATCTGCGTGCGCGGATACAGCGCTGCATCAACATCCATGGTCAGCGTGTTGCCGGGTTTGATAAGGAAGCGATAGGCGCCGCTGATGCTGGGCGAGTCAAGCAGGGCATAAACCGTGAGCGTGCCGGACTGCTGGGCGGGCTTTTCCAGCCAGAACTTGCCGAACACCGGAAATTCCTCCGGGCGCGGCAGGCCGCAATCGACGGCGAGGCCGCGCGCCGACAGACCGTACTGGAACTCGCCGCCGACGGCGCGGAAATAGCTGGCGCCGAGAAAGGCGAACACGTCGCGCTGCCAGTCGGGCGCAAAATTCACACGGAAGCCGGCGAAGCCGAGGTCTTCGGGCAGGGCTTTGCCGTCCAGCCCGCTCTTGCCATAGTCAAACATGCCCGGGTCATAGGCGATTTCCTGCGCCAGACCGTTCTCGACTTCGTAGATCTGCACCGGCTCATGAAAATAGAGGCCGAGGTGGAAGAACTTGGCGCGAAATTTCGCGCCGCCCTTGCCGCGGGCGGTGGGCGCCCACAAGGCATGTTCGTCGCGATAACGGATGGCCTGATAGTCGTCCCAGTCGAGCGCTTCGACCGCGGCCGGGAGCTTTTGCGACGGCGCCGCATAGGCCTGCGCGGCGAGATGACGCGCCTGGCCTTTGAGCCAGGCATAGTCGAACTTCTCGGGCCGGCTCAGGTGTTTGAGTTCGCTGCCCTGACTGCCGGCGGCGAGCAGATGCCAGGAAGGCCAACCGGCTGCCGCGAGCGCGGCGCCGGCTTTCAACAGTTCGCGTCGATTCATGAAACTCCCTTGTCGATTTGCGGAACCCCCCACAGGTGATGCGTATCCGGCGACGACCAGACGTCGATGTGCAGGCGTGACAGCAACAGGGCGTCGTCGAGCAGATTGAGCCTTTCTTCGGTGCCGAGCGCCTGCGGCCCATCGCTGCGGGCGCGACCGAGCAGCACTTGTCGCTTGCTGTTGCGGTAGATCTTGGCGTGGGCGCACATCAAGGCATTGGCGAGCGGATCGGCAACGGC
>DATMTO010000175.1:0-4422 GCA_035564055.1 Rhodocyclaceae bacterium
TTTAAATGCTTTTCCTTGAGGACGCGCTGGCGGATGACGCGGAAGGTGTCGGCGAAAACCGGGGCCGGGAAGTGTTGGCCCCAGATGCTGCCTTCCAGTACGCGCACGGTGTCGATGCCGTAATAGCCGTCTTCCAGCGTGCCGTCGGTTTCGATGGTGCGGGTGAGATCGGCGGGACTCAGTAACTCCTTGGCTACCTGTTCGAAGGCCGCATCGAAGCGTTCCAGATCGTGCTCGCGCAGGGTCAGGCCGGCGGCGGCCGCGTGGCCGCCGAACTTGAGCAGCAGATCGGGATGGCGCTTGGAAACCAGATCGAGCGCATCGCGCAGGTGCAGGCCAGGAATACTGCGGCCTGAGGCCTTCACTTCACCCTCATTGCCACGGGCAAAAGCAAAGGTGGGACGATGCGTTTTCTCGCGTACGCGTCCGGCCAGAATGCCGATCACGCCCTGGTGCCAGTTCGGATCGTAGAGCGAGAGGCTGGCGCGGCCGGCGACGTCGATGGTGTCGAGCAGGACGGCGGTGTCGGCCTGCATGTCGGCCTCGATGCTGCGGCGGTCACGGTTGATCTGGTCGAGCTCCTGCGCGATGTTGGCGGCGCGGCCCGGGTCGTCGGTGATCAGGCACTCAATGCCCAGTGACATGTCGGAGAGTCGCCCGGCAGCATTGAGTCGCGGGCCGATGGCGAAGCCGAGGTCGAAGCTGGCGGCCTGCCGTGCATCGCGACCGGCCACGTTGAACAGGGCGCGCAGGCCGGCCTGCATCTGTCCGGCCTTGATGCGCGCCAGGCCTTGGGCGACGAGAATGCGGTTGTTGCGATCGAGCGGCACCACGTCGGCGATGGTGCCGAGCGCGACCAGATCGAGCAGGCTGCCGAGGTTGGGCTCCGGCTTGCTGGCAAATGCACCGCGGCTACGCAACTCGGCGCGCAGCGCCAGCAGCACGTAGAACATTACTCCGCAACCTGCCAGCGCCTTGCTCGGGAAGGTGCAGCCGGGCTGATTGGGATTCACGATCACGGCGGCATCGGGCAGCGTGTCGCCGGGTAGGTGGTGGTCGGTGACGAGGGTGCGGATACCCAGCGCATTGGCAGCGGCGATGCCTTCGACGCTGGCGATGCCGTTGTCTACCGTGACGATGAGATCGGGCTTTCGTTGTGCGGCAATAGCGACGACTTCAGGCGAGAGTCCGTAACCGGTTTCGAAACGGTTGGGGACCAGGTAGTCGACCTTGGCGCCGAGCATGCGCAGGCCGCGCAGGCCCAGGGCACAGGCGGTGGCGCCGTCGCAATCGTAGTCGGCGACGATGAGAATGCGCTGTTCCGCCGCGATGCTGTCGGCCAGCAGGCACCCGGCTTCAGCCGCTCCCTTCATGTCGCTTGGCGGGATCAGTTTGCCTAGAGAGGTGTCCAGCTCTTCGGCGCTCTTGATGCCGCGCGACGCGTAAAGCCGGGCCAGCAGGGGGTGCACGCCGCCCTGTTCAAGCATCAGGTGCGCGCGCGTCGGTACGCTGCGGGCGACGATGCGGGTCATGCGCGGTGTCCGGTCGGGGGCGGCATTTTGTCGCCGACGCCGAGCACGCCAAGCGACGCCGGCTTGCGCCAGAAGTTGAGCCGATTACGGCCATTGACGGTGACGCGCAGGGCCTGACCTTCGCCGTGACCGTGCAGCACAAATTGCTTGAGCTGGCCATTTTGCAATGCCGCTGCGACCGGCGCGAACCAGTCGCGTTCGAGCGTTTGCAAGGCGTGGCGCCATTGGATGGCGTCCCGCTGGCGCGTCGCGACATCGAGTGCCGTGTGGATCGTCAGGGTCTTGTCGGCCTGGATTGCGCAGTGTTCGGGCAAGGCCGTCCAGGCGCAGCCAAGGTGGCGGGCGAGGCCCTGCCACAGCGTGCCGTCGGCCTGAATCAGATTCCAGTCCGAGCGGGTAGTGTCGAGCTGTCCTTCGCCCCAGGGCCACAGACTATTGACTGCGGGCAGTCCGCGTGCGCTGCGCGCCAGGTTAACCGGATGCTCGTGCAGAGTGACCTGAACTTCATTGAGCAGGCGGCGCCAGGTTCTGACGTTGTCGGCTGCGGGCATCAGCTGGTCGCCGTTGAGGCCGATGGCATCGACCAGCGGCGTGGTGCGAATATTCGATTCGGCATGCAGATGCAGCAGCCATTCGTGCGGGGCAGCGTCATGCAGGGTACCGAGTTCCTCGAGCAAGGGCGCGAGATCGGTCATCAGCGCGGCGGCTTCTTCCGCTTCCAGTTGCAGGGAATGCGGGTCCTGCACGATGAGCTGGGTGCGCTCCACGCGCAGATGGATCGGATCGAGGCACAGCCAGCGGCTGCTCTGCGGCTCCTCCAGTGCGCTTGCGCGCAGCGCCGCAACCGGCAGATGCGGCAGGCCCGCCACCGCGGCCAGCCACTGCTGGCTGTCGGCGACCGGCTGCAGGACACGGCGGCCCTTGCCGAGAAACCAGGCCAGTGCCGGCAGCTTGAGGTCGAAGACCATGTCCTGCATGGCCCGTTCGGGCCACAACAGGCCGGGCAGCGCGAGATGCAGGGTGGGTGGGGTCTGTGACATGCGGAAACAGATGCGCCCCGGGCTACGGGCGCTTGCAGGGGTTTGCAATAAGCGACGCATGTTAGCATGCAGCCCCATGCGATATGAGCTCCTCATCGGCCTGCGCTATACCCGCGCCAAGCGCCGCAATCACTTTATTTCCTTCATCTCCATGATCTCCATGCTCGGCATTGCGCTGGGCGTGGCGGCGTTGATCGTCGTGCTGTCGGTGATGAACGGCTTCCAGAAAGAGTTACGTACGCGCATTCTCGGCGTGGCCTCGCATATCCAGATCATGGGCGACAACGGCGATCTGGCCAACTGGGAGACGGTGGCGCAGCAGGCGGCGCAGCACCCGCAGGTCAAGGCGGCTGCGCCCTATGTGCAGGCGCAGGGACTGCTGTCCTTCGATCAGACCGTGCGCGGCACCGTGGTGCGCGGCATCCTGCCCGAGGACGAGGAAAAGGTCGCCGACTTCGCGCAGCACATGAAAGTGGGCAAGCTCGAAAATCTCAAGCCTGGCGAGTTCGGCATCATTCTTGGTGCCGATCTGGCCCGTGCGCTGCGTGCCTTCGAAGGCGACAAGGTCACACTGATTGCGCCGCAGGGCACCAATACCCCGGTCGGCCTGGCGCCGCGCCTGAAGCAGTTCACCGTGGTGGGGGTGTTCGAGGTCGGCATGTTCGAATATGACAATGGCCTGGCGCTGATCAACATGCAGGATGCCCAGCGTCTCTACCAGATGGGCGACGCCGTCAGCGGCGTGCGCCTCAAACTGGATGACATGTTCGCCGCGCCGCGCGTGGCGCGCGAGCTCTACAAGTACGTGACCGCCGACGCCTATGCCAGCGACTGGACGCGCAGTCACGCCAACTTCTTCCGCGCGGTGGCGATCGAGAAGAACATGATGTTCCTGATCCTGCTGCTGATCGTTGCCGTCGCCGCTTTCAACATCGTTTCCACGCTGGTCATGGCTGTTACGGACAAGCAGGCCGACATTGCCATTCTGCGCACGCTGGGTGCCGAGCCCAGGAGCATCATGCAGATCTTCATCATCCAGGGTGCGTTGATCGGCACCATTGGCCTCGGCCTCGGCGTACTCGGCGGCGTCCTGCTGGCGCTCAATGTCGACGTGGTTGTGCCTTTCCTCGAACATGTGCTGGGCTTCCAGTTCCTGGCCAAGGACGTCTACTACATCACCGACCTGCCGTCCGAGTTGCAATGGGGCGATGTCTGGGTGATCACCCTGGTCTCCTTTGCGCTGACCGTGGTCGCCACCATTTATCCGAGCTGGCGCGCCTCGCGCACGAATCCGGCCGAAGCATTGAGGTATGAATGATGAGCCGGGTTCTGAGTGCGCGTAATCTGATCAAGACCTTCGAGCAGGGCTCGGCCGAGGTCAAGGTGCTGCACGGCATCGATCTTGATCTCGATGCGGGTGAGTGCGTCGCCGTCGTCGGTTCGTCAGGCTCGGGCAAGAGCACGCTGCTGCATCTGCTCGGCGGGCTGGATACGCCCAGCTCCGGAACGGTGGAGATTCTCGGCAAGGACATGGCCGGCATCTCGGATGCCGAGCGCAGCCGTCTGCGCAACGAGAACCTGGGCTTCGTCTACCAGTTCCATCACCTGCTGCCCGAATTTACCGCGCAGGAGAACGTGGCCATGCCGCTGCTGATCCGGCGTGCGGACAAGGTTGCAGCGATGGAGACCGCCGCCGCCATCCTCGGCGAAGTCGGACTCGGCCATCGACTTGATCATCGCCCGGGCGAGCTGTCCGGCGGCGAACGTCAGCGGGCGGCGATCGCGCGTGCACTGGTGACCCAGCCGGCCTGCGTGCTGGCCGACGAGCCGACCGGCAATCTGGACGGCGC
>DATMTO010000176.1:0-3131 GCA_035564055.1 Rhodocyclaceae bacterium
CAGCGCCTGCGCCAGCAGGCAATGTTCGTCGGTACTTCGGCCACGCTGCTGATACTGTGGGGGCTGTGGGTGGCGATTTTCTACTTCCTGCGCGCGCGCGACTATCGCCGCCGCCTGGAGGCCGCCAATCGCCAGCTGTCCAGTCTCAACGATGAGCTGCATGAGCAGGCCACGCACGACTTCCTGACCGGCACGCATAATCGACGTGCCTTCAATGCCCTGCTCAGCAACGAGCTGGAGCGCGTCAAGCGCTACGGGGGCGACTTGAGCCTGGGGGTGATCGACATCGACCACTTCAAGCAGATCAACGACAGCCGTGGCCATGCGGTCGGCGATCAGGCCCTGAAGTTTCTGGTCGACAACATCTCGCAGCGCATGCGCCGCTCGGATGTACTGGCGCGGCTGGGCGGCGAAGAGTTCGTGCTGCTGATGCCGAATACCTCGGTGGACGAGGCGGTGCGGGTGATCGACCGCATGCGTGAAGCGATCTCGGCGCTGCCGCTGCCCGGGCATGAACCCGAGTTGCGTTTCACGTTCAGCGCGGGTGTCGCCGGCTGGCGTCCTGGCGTCTCCGATCGGGCGCTGCTGAATGCCGCCGACGAGGCGCTATATGCGGCCAAGGGCAGCGGCCGCGATCGCGTACTGGGCAGCGACCGCTAGCTTTTACTCCAGATCCGCAGGGGCTACGTTCAGCGCTGTCACCCCGCTCAGATCCGCCAGCAGAATCTCCTGTGCCGCGCTGCGGCTGCGACGCGAAGGCTTGAGGCTGTATTCGCCCTCGCTGTCCATTTCCCATGCCTGGGCATTGTCGGCCAGATAGACGCGCAGGCCTTCCTTGATGACGCGGCGCTTGAGACGCGGATCGAGGATGGGGAAGCAGGTCTCGATGCGGCGGAAGAAGTTCCGCTCCATCCAGTCTGCCGAGGACAGATAGACCTTTTCCTCGCCGTCGGCGTGGAAGTAGAAGATGCGGTGGTGTTCGAGGAAACGGCCGACCACCGAACGCACCTTGATGTTCTCCGACATGCCCTTGACGCCAGGGCGCAGTGCGCAAACACCGCGCACGATGAGCTCGATCTCGACGCCGGCACAGCTGGCTTCGTAGAGTTCTTCGATGATCTGCCGCTCAAGCAGGGAGTTCATCTTGGCGATGATCTTGGCCTTCTTGCCGCTGCGGGCGATGGCCGCCTCGGCGCGAATGGCGGCGATCATGTTGGCGTGCAGCGTGAATGGCGCCTGCCACAGATGCTTCAGCTTCTGCGCCTTGCCAAGGCCGGTGAGCTGCTTGAAGACTTCATTGACGTCGTCACCGATTTCCTGGTTGCAGGTAAGCAGGCCGAAGTCGGTGTAGAAGCGCGTAGTGCTCGGATGGTAGTTGCCGCTGCTGAGGTGCACGTAGCGGCGGAACACGGTTTTCTTGTTCTCGACTTCGCGGCGCAGCACCATCAGCATCTTGGCGTGGGTCTTGTAGCCGACCACGCCGTAGACAACGTGCGCGCCGACTTCTTCGAGGCGGGCGGCGATGCTGAGATTGGCTTCCTCGTCGAAGCGCGCCATAAGCTCCACCACAACGGTGACTTCCTTGCCCTTCTGCGCGGCGCGCAGCAAGTGCTCCATCAGGATCGAATTGGTGCCGGTGCGGTACACCGTCATCTTGATTGCCACCACCTGCGGGTCGTCGGCGGCCTGCGCCAGCAGTTCGACCACCGGCGCAAAGGACTGGAAGGGGTGATGCAGCAGGATGTCCTGCTTCTGGACGCTTTCGAAAATGTCGAAGCGCTTGGCCAGCACCTTGGGCAGCGCCGGCTGGAAGGGGCGGTACTTGAGGTCGGGGCGGTCGATCAGGTCTGGCACCGACATCAGACGCACCAGGTTGACGATACCCGGCGCGCGATACAGGTCGTCGGCGCCGAGGCCGAACTGCTGCAACAGGAAGTTCGCCATGATGGCCGAGCAGTTGTCGGCAACTTCGAGACGCACCGCATCGCCGAAGTGACGCTGCGGCAGTTCGCCCTGCAGCGCGGTGCGCAGATTCTTGATTTCTTCGTCGTCGACGAAGAGGTCGGAGTTGCGCGTGACGCGGAACTGGTAGCAGCCGAGCACATCCATGCCTGTGAAAAGTTCGCCGACATGCTGGTGCAGGATGGATGAGAGGAAGACGAAACCGTAGTCGACGCCGGTGAGTTCCTTCGGCAGCTGGATCACGCGCGGCAACGCGCGCGGCGCCTGCACGATGGCAGCGCCGGAACTGCGACCGAAGGCGTCCGGGCCGTCGAGTTCCACTGCGAAATTCAGGCTCTTGTTGAGCACGCGCGGGAAGGGATGCGACGGGTCCAGCCCGATCGGCGTGAGCAGCGGCATCACCTCGCTGACGAAGTAGGCATGAATCCATTCCTGCTGTTCGGGCGTCCATTGATTGCGGCGCAGGAAGACGATGCCTTCGGCGGCCAGCGCCGGCAGAATCACGTCGTTGAGCAGTGCATATTGTTCGCCGATGATGGTGTGCGCCTGTACGCCGAGACGACGGAAGGCCTCCAGCGGCAGCAGGCCGTCGTTGCCGGGCAGGGCGCTACCGAGCTTAAGCTGTTCCTTGATGCCGGCGACACGAATCTCGAAGAACTCGTCCATGTTGGACGAGACAATGCAGATGAACTTGAGTCGTTCCAGCAGCGGCACATTCGGATCGGCGGCCTGCGCCAGCACGCGCTTGTTGAAGGCGAGGAAGGACAGCTCCCGGTTGAGGAAACGTTGCTCAGGCGAAGCTTCGCGCGGCGGAATCGGCTGGTTCATGGCTGGCGCTGAAAGAGAATCATATGGGAAGTATATGTGTCCGGATTATGTGTCACTTTTGTTTCATCGTTATGACAGCGCCCGATGTTTCTATGCGTTTCCCATTTGTCCTTTGAGCGTCATCCAAAAAAAGCGCGGCAGAAGGATTTTTTCACTCTCAGGATCTATGTTCAGCAGTTGCAGCTTGCTGCGACTGAGTTGACGAGCAAAGGTCTCTGCTGCCAACTCAGTTAAGGCATAGCCCGGAGATATTGGTCAAAGCATCAAGACGTCTTTGCTTAAGACCTCGATACAGCCGTCCGTGGCTTTGCTCAGATAGCTTTTGAGCAGCAAAGCCTTGT
>DATMTO010000177.1:0-2700 GCA_035564055.1 Rhodocyclaceae bacterium
CGGCGAGGGCGCGCAGGCGCTCGCGATGCGCGCCTGCGATCAGCGGCGCGGCTTGCACATCAGTCAAGGCGCGATGCTTCTTGAGCTGGCGCGCCAGATGCACGACCTCTTCCCAGTGACCGACAGCGCGATGCGCGCGCAGACCCAGACGCATGGCGACAATGTGGCGGCCGCTTTGCTGTTCGATCTGGTTGAGCAGTGCCAGCGCCTCGGTGAAGTCGCGCGATTCGACCGCCAATTCGGCTTCGAGCAACAGGCGCGCGCCATGAATTTCGTCGTCATGGACGATAGCCCGCTTGCGCCATTCGAGCACCTTCTGCTCGTCGCGCATGGCGTGTGCGGCGGCCAGCGCGATCAGCGCTGAAAGTCCCGGTGCGTGGCCGACTTTCCAGGACAGCTCGGCATTGGCGAGACTGCGCGCATAACGGCCGCCGAGCCAGAACAGCACGGCTTCGCGCAAGGCTCCTTCGGCCTTCTTGTGCTGGCGCGCGCTGCGGAAGGCACGCACTCGCGCCGGCAAGGCTAGCGCCAGGAAGATGCCGCGCAGCGTCAGGTAGCCGGTCAGGAAGGCGAGGATGACCAGCACCACCAGCAGATTGAGGGAGAGTTCGACGCGCCACGGCGGCAGCACCAGCAGCGCGTAGCCGTCGTTGTATTCGGCGGCCAGCGCCAGGCCGACGGCCAGCGCTCCGAGGGTCAACAGCCAGAGCAGGGCGCGCATCATCGCTTCTCGCGCGACTGCCGGAGTGAGCGCAATGCGGCCAGGGTTTCGTCCAGCGCGGGTAGCGCCAGATTGAGATTGGTGGACGACATGCGCTGCAGCGTGTCGCGGGCAGTCTTGACGGCCGGGGCGCGCAGGTCGAAATACTGCTCCAGCCATTTCACTGACAGCTTCAGGTCGTCGCGGAAACTATCGCCGTCGCGCTGCAGAAGCGACAAGCGCGCATTGACCAGACGCAGGCGCAGGTTTTCACGCAGGAACAGCGACTGGCTCGGCGCCAGCAGCGCTGGCGCATCCTTGTCCATGCGCTCGACGCGCACCATCTGCTTGATCTCGTTCCAGGCGCCGTCGAGCAGGCCGCTCCAGTAGGCGCCCTCGGTGATGGCCGGCGGCGCGGTCTTGGCCGTCTGCTTATCATCCGCCTTGGCGGCATTGTGCTGCGGGCGTTGCGCATAGGCGAGCGGTAGCGTGTCGACCACCGCTACTACGGTTTCCAGCCGTGTCGCCATGCCCGAGACGTCGGCCTGCGGCAAGGACTTGAGCTTCTCGATGTCGCGCGCGATCAGGCGCCGCACCGTGGCGAACTGGGCGTTGCCATTCTGCGCCAGACGGGTATCCGCGCTCTGCAGCGCAATCAGTGCGGCTTCGACATTGCCGGCGAGCTGCAGCTGCTGCGAGGCGATGCCGACCGACTGTTCGATCTCGGCGAGCAGGCGGTCGTCGCGACCGCGCGCCAGATCCTGATACATGGATTCGAGCGCCGCCTGCTGTCCCTGGGCCTCGTTCAGCTTGGCCTCCAGCAGGGTGACGCGGGCGGCCAGCGCTTGCGCTTCCTCCTTGGCCTGGCGGCTGTCGCTGCGACTGTCGCGGATGGCACCGTCGCCTTCGCTGAGGCGCTTGGCCAGTTCTTCCTGCAGGCCGGCGATACGGCTGCTGTTGGCAACCCAGGTCGTGGTGGCCAGGGCAATGGCGACAAGCGCCAGCACCAGGGCCGGCTGCTTCAAGGGCGACGATCGCGCGGCAGGTGCCGCGGTGGGTGCAGGAACGGGAGTTTCACTCATGGTCGAAGTATCTTAGCAAACCCGCCATCAGTCCGGCATCAGCGGGGTCTGTCAGGACTACCGTGTGTATGCCGCAAGCATCAGCGGCAGCGGCGATGCGGGCATGCGGCACGAACAGTGGCGTTTTCCTGAGCCAGGCAAGACCGAGCTGGCCGACCATGGCGACGAGGTTGTGCAGGCCTTCGCTGCTGGTGACGGTGACCGCGTCGAGCTGGCTGGCTTCCCATAACTGCAGCAGTTTTTCCGGCCCCTGCGCCGGCCGGCTGCGGGCATAGCAGCTGACGTAATCGACGCTGGCGCCCCGTCGGCGCAGGGTGTCGGCAAGCAGTTCACGGCCGCCGTCGCCGCGGAAGATGATGATTTTCTGGCCTTGTATCTCTTGCAACTCGGGTAGCTCGAGCAGTGCTTCGGAATCGAAGCGACCCTGCGGGCACAGCACCTGCCGCTCCTGGCCGGCCAGATCGTGGGCCTGCAAGGCGGCCTCGCTGCTGCGTCCGACCGTGGCTACGCGCAAGTGTGGCGGCCAACCGCGCCGAGCCAGCACTTCGCGCAGACCCATGTCGACGGCGTTGGGGCTGATGAAAATGGCGAGATCGTACTGGTCAAGGGCGATGACGCGTTCGACCAGCGCCGTGCTGTCGGCAAGCGGGGCGATGGCCAGCACCGGATACAGAACCGGAATCGCGCCGGCCGCGACCAGTGCTTCGGCCAGGTGGGTGGCCTGCCCGGCGGGACGGGTGACGACGACGTGGCGTCCCCTCAGCGACATGGCGGTCTTATTCAGCCCGTGTGGGCGCCAATGCGGCCGGCAGCTCGGCGAGGATGGCGTCGGCGCCGGCACTGCGCAATTGCTCGACCAGTCTGAGCCCGAGTGCCTCGGGATCGTCGGCGCTACCGCTGAGTTCGGCCGCGGCGACG
>DATMTO010000178.1:0-3015 GCA_035564055.1 Rhodocyclaceae bacterium
GAGACTCTGCGGCGCCTGCTGGCCGCTGGCGGCGAGGAACAGAAACCAGGCCTTTGCCAGTTCCGGCACCAGGATTACGCTGTGCGCATCGTGCGCGGCAACGGACTGATGCAGCGCGGCCGGGTTGAAGCCGGCCATGCCTTGCCAGCCCAGTGTCGCCAGCGGCGGTACGCTGACCGTGGCGCCGCGTAGCAGCGGTGCGTAAATGCCGGCAACGTTTTCCAGCAGTAGGGCCAGCGGCAGGACGGCGAGATGGCGTTCGACGGGAATATCGTGCAGGCGCGCCGCGACTGCCGCCGCGGTGGCGGCAAGTCCGGCGGCGCTGAGGCAGACGCCCTTGGGCTCGCCGGTGCTGCCCGATGTGAAGGAAATCTTCGCCGTGCCGGGTGGTAGTTGCGCGGCCACAATCTTGCGTTGCAGGAGCGTCAGACCGTTCCATTGGCCGCGGCGATGAAAGCCGATATTGAGTGCCTCAATGCGCTCCGGCTGATCGCTGAGACAGGCGTCGGCGGCGCTCAAGGCGAGCGTGTAGGCGAGCTGGGCCGGGCTGAAGAAGGTCGGCAGCGGCAGGTGTGTCCACTCTGCTTCCAGCGCCGCCAGATCGGCGATGACCCAGGCGGGATTGTTGTCGGCAAGGACGGCGAGGACGCGACAATCGGACAATTGCCGACGCAGCGTATCGATGTCGCGGCGGATGGCCGGACCGTCCCAGTCGGCATCGGCGCCGGCCAATACCGTCTGACCGGCCGGGACGGCGGCCAGCGCTTCGAACAAGGCCTTCATGTGGACATGCCTGCCTGCTTTTGCAGGCGGGTGGCGGCCAGTTGGATCAGGCCGGCGACGACAATCGGGTTCTGGTCATAGTAGCTGCCCCATTGCCAGGCCTCGTCACCGAGACGGGCCGGGTCGGCCTTGCTCAGCGCTAGCAGCGGCAGGCCGAGGCGACTGAACACCGAGACCAGTTCGCGCGTGGCGGTGAACACCACCCATTCGTAACCGAGATGGTCGAACTCGCGCGCCAGATTCACGATGACATGCAGGCTGCTGCCGTTGCGTGTGGTGGCCAGATTGCCGACCTCGACAATGCGTGCCCGGCTGATCTCGCGCCCGGCCTGCTGACCAATGGCCTGTTCGACCGGCTGGTCGAGATACCGTTCGAGAAACAGCGGTTCCTGATCGGCGCTACGCCAGCCGGCGGCGGCGACGGTACGTTCGTCCTGTTCGAAGCGAACCAGATTGGGGGCGAAACTGTTGACGCGGGCGTCGTAGTGGCGGGCAAAGACCGCCTTGATGAAGGCTTCGGTTTCGGCGCGCTGCGGCGAATCGGGCTTGACGATCCGGCTGCTTACGCGGCCACGCTGGGTTGTGAGCAAGTCTTTCCTGAGGCTTTGCATATTCCACTCCATTACGGAACGGCGCCAGCCTAGGGCGGCATCCTTAAACCTGCCTTAAGGATTGTTTTTCTTACAGAGTGTTACCACCCGACACCTCGGCGTCAGGTTCTTGACCCAACGCAAGAGGCGCGGGCATTTCGCAGGTATCCTCTCGCTCAATGTCACAAGCTTGCTACCACTGCGGCCTGCCTGTTCCCGCCGGCCTCGATTTGCGCGTCCGCATTCGCGGCGAAGCGCAGGCGATGTGCTGCCCCGGTTGTCAGGCAGTGGCGCAGGCCATCGTCGATGGCGGGCTCGATGATTATTACCGCCATCGGGATGCGATGCCGCTGTCGCCGCGCGCGGAGAATCCCGCCGCCGGTCGCGAGAATCTGCCCCAAATCCTGCGCGAAAGCGCCTTGTTCGACCATCCGGCCGTGCAGAAGGATTTCGTTACGCCGGTCGGCGCATATGAACGCGAAGCCAATCTGGTATTGGAAGGACTGACCTGCGCAGCCTGCGTCTGGCTCAACGAACAGCATGTGGCACGCCTACCCGGCGTCACCGGCATCAACATCAACTACACCACGCGTCGTGCCAGTGTGCGCTGGGATGAGCGCCGTCTGCGCCTGTCGCAGATTCTCGAAGCCATTGCCGCGATTGGCTATCGCGCCCATCCCTATGACGTGGCGCAGGTCGAGGAGGTCGCGCGCAAGGAGCGGCAGGCAGCACTGTGGCGTCTGTTCGTGGCCGGCTTCGGCATGATGCAGGTGATGATGTACGCGATACCGGTCTATCTGGCCAACGGTGACATGACGCCCGACATCGAGGCGCTGATGCGCTGGGCCAGCCTGATCCTCACACTACCGGTCGTGCTGTATTCGGCTGCGCCCTTCTTTCAACGCGCCTGGCGCGATCTGCGCCTGCGCCGTGTCGGCATGGATGTGCCTGTGGCGCTCGGCGTCGGCGCCGCCTTTGTGGCCAGTCTGTGGGCTACGCTGAGCGGGCAGGGCGAGGTGTATTTCGATTCGGTCACCATGTTCGTGTTTCTGCTGCTCGGCGGACGCTATCTCGAAATGATGGCGCGACAGAAAGCGGCGCGCGGCATCGAGGCCATCAATCGCGCCCAGCCAGCACTGGCGTTTCGCGTCGACGACGAAGTCTCCCTGCGCGGCGAGGCGATTGCCGTCGCAGATCTCGCCGTCGGGGATCTGGTGCTGGTGAAGCCGGGCGAACGCGTCCCGAGCGACGGCGAGGTGCGCTCGGGCAGCGGTAGCGTGGATGAGTCACTACTGAGCGGCGAAAGTCGGCCCCAGCCCAAGCAGCCAGGTTCGCAACTGGTCGGCGGCAGCCTCAATGGCGGCAGCCCGCTGCTGATGCGCGTCAGTGCCGTCGGTGCAGCGACGCGGCTGGCGGCGATACAGCGCCTGATGCAGCAGGCGTCGGGGGAGCGACCGCGTCTGGCTGAAATGGCCGATCAGTACGCGGCGCGTTTCGTGCTCGCCTTGCTCTTTCTCGCCGCAGCGACGGCGGCATTCTGGTGGTGGCACGCTCCTGCGCGTGCGCTTTGGGTCTGCGTGGCCGTTCTGGTGGTCAGCTGTCCGTGCGCATTATCGCTGGCGACGCCGGCCGCGCTGGCCGT
>DATMTO010000179.1:0-2369 GCA_035564055.1 Rhodocyclaceae bacterium
ATCACGCTGGCCGGCGAGCCGGTGCCGGCGCGGGCGCGCGAGGCGCGCATGAAGGTCGGCGTGGTGCCGCAGTTCGACAATCTCGATCCGGACTTCACCGTAGTTGAGAACCTGCTGGTGTATGGCCGCTACTTCGGCCTCAGCGACGCCGCGGTGCGCGCCAAAATTCCGACCCTGCTCGAGTTCGCCGGCCTGGTCGGGCGCGACAATGCCAGTCTGCGTTCGCTGTCGGGTGGCATGAAGCGCCGCCTGACACTGGTGCGCGCACTGGTCAATGACCCCGAGCTGCTGGTGCTGGACGAGCCGACGACAGGATTGGACCCGCAAGCCAGGCATCTGATCTGGGAACGCCTCAAGCGTCTCATCGCCGACGGCAAGACGATTCTGCTGACCACGCACTTCATGGACGAGGCCGAGCGCCTGTGCGATCGCCTTGCCGTGATGGACGCCGGCAGGATCATTGCCGTCGGTTCGCCGCGCGAACTGATCGCCGCGCACATCGAACCGCAGGTCGTTGAAATTTTCGGCGAGGATGCGCCAGGCTGGGCGGCGCGCCATGCCGCGATGTTTGCAGAGCGTTCCGAGATCAGCGGTGAGACGGTGTTCTGTTACGTGCATGACGCCAAGCCGCTGCTCGCGCATCTCGACGCGCAGCCGGGCCTGCGTTACATGCACCGGCCCGCCAACCTCGAAGACGTTTTCCTCAAGCTCACTGGTCGGGAGTTACGCGATTGAGCCATTTCGCTGCCCCGCGCCTGTCGCTACGCGCCATCGCCGTGTGGCGGCGCAACTTCCTGGTCTGGAAGAAGCTGGCCATTCCCTCCATGCTCGGCAATCTGGCCGATCCGATGATCTACATGTTCGGCCTCGGCTACGGCCTGGGCAGCATGCTGCCGGCGGTTAACGGCCTGCCGTATATCGCCTTTCTGTCGGCCGGCACGCTGTGCGCCTCGACCATGAATGCGGCGACCTTCGAGGCCCTGTATTCGGCGTTCTCGCGCATGCATGTGCAGAAGACCTGGGAAGCGTTGATGAATGCGCCGCTGTCGCTGGATGATGTAGTGGCCGGCGAATGGCTGTGGGCGGCGTCGAAGTCAATGCTGTCCGGCACCGCCATCCTGATCGTCATCACCGCGCTCGGCTTCGTGCATTCACCACTGGCCGTGTGGGTGTTGCCGGTCGTGTTCCTGACCGGTCTCTGCTTCGCGGCAATGGGCCTGATCGTCAATGCGCTGGCACCGTCCTACGATTTCTTCATGTACTACTTCACGCTGGTGATCACGCCCATGATGCTGCTCTCCGGCGTGTTCTTCCCGCTCGACCAGCTGCCCGCGGCGGCACGCGGCCTCGCGCATGTGCTGCCGCTGTCGCATGCGGTGGGGCTGGTGCGTCCGCTGGTGAATGGTGAAGTGCCAGCCCAGGCATGGCTGCATGTCGGCGTGCTTGCCGCGATTGCCATCGGCGCCTTCTGGATTGCGCTGGGGCTTACTCGCCGACGCTTGCTGCGCTGACTTCAGCCTCGGGCTGGCGGCTGCCGTAAAGTACCAGCGCCACGCCGGCCAGCAGCACCAGGCTGCCCGGCAGCATCGACAGCGGCAGCACCTGATCCAGAAACAGGGCCGCGAACAGGGCGGCGAATACCGGAATCAACAGCGAGATGGTCGCCGTCACCAGCGGTGGCAGATGCTTCGATGCATAGGCGAAGCACATGCTCGGAATGCCCGTGCACAACACGCCCAGCCCCAGCAGCAGCCATAGCGAACGACTGTCCTGGCCCAGCGCCGCTGGCAGCGGTGCGGCAAACAGGCTGGCCAGTCCGAGCAGCGCGGCGCTGCCGATAAGCAGTGTGAGACAGGTGGTACCGAACGGGTCGGGTGCCTGTCCCTGTCTGTGCAGGCGCGCGTAGTTGTCGGCGTAGAGCGCGGTGCAGGCGGCGGCGGTCATGGCGAGCAGATCGCCGAGCAAGTGGTTCTCGTGCGCACTGCCGTCGTTGCCGACGAGGCGCGGCCACAGGATCCAGGCCAGACCGATCAGCGCCAGCGTGGCACCGCCGACTTCGCGCCGGCTCGGCATGTCGCCGCGCAACTGTCTCAGCAGCAGTACGAAGACCGGCGCCACGCAGAGCAGCAGCGCGACTTCGGCCACCGGTGCATGCTGGAAACCGCTGGTGGCGGTCAGGTAGTAGAGGCTGAGCAGCGCAGCAAAAACATAGGTGACCGGGCGGCGCACCGCATCCTGCACGGCGGCGCGTGCGGCCGGCGAGAACAGCAGCCAGGGCAGCACGCAGAACAGCCCGAGCAGCAGGCGTCCGCCGGCGATGTAGAAAGCCGATACGGGCGGCAGGAGAAAAACAAAGATGCCGGTCACGC
>DATMTO010000180.1:0-4856 GCA_035564055.1 Rhodocyclaceae bacterium
CAAAATGTCGGCATGGCCACGACGCTGACCGCCATCGTCATGCGCGGCAGCCGCTATACCTACGCCCACGTCGGCGACTCGCGCCTGTATCTGCTGCGCGACGGCGAACTGCAGAAGCTCACCAACGACCACGTCTGGGACCACCCCGAGCTCGACAATGTGCTGTCGCGCGCCATCGGCCTTGATGCGACCGTCGCCGTGGATTACGGCGAGGGCGAGTTGCGCGTCGGCGACGTGTTCATGCTCTGTTCCGACGGCGTCTGGAACAAGCTCGGCGACGGCCGCATCGCCGACATCCTCGCCCACCATGGCGACGATCCGCAGGACGCGGCGACGCGACTCGCCAGCATCGCCGAAGACACCGGCAGCCAGGACAACTGCACCGCCCTGGTGATCCGCGTCAAGGAAGTGCCGAGCGAAAGATTGCGCGACTCGATTGCGCGTGCGCAGTCCCTGCCGCTGCCGCCGCCGCTGCGTGTGGGCGAGGAAATCGACGGTCTGATCATCGACGAGGTTCTGCACGAATCGCGCATTACCATGCTGTATCGCGCGCACGTCGAAGCCAGCGGCCAGTCCTGCGTGTTGAAGACGCTGCGCGAGAACTCCGACCCCGCCGACATCGCGGCGCTGGCGCACGAGGAATGGCTGACCCGCAGAGTGACGGACGCCTCGTTTCCGCAAGTGATTCCGTGGCCGCAGCATACGCATCTGTACTACCTGATGACCTGGCACGAAGGCGCCACGCTCGGCGCCTGGCTCAAACAGGGCCGCCGCTGGTCACCGGCCGAAGTGGAGGAGCTCGGCATCCGCCTGCTCAAGGGCGTGTCGGCACTGCACCGTCTCGACATCGTGCATCGTGACATCAAGCCCGACAATCTGCACCTGGGCAGCGACGGTCGCCTGCGCATCCTCGATCTGGGCGTGGCCGCCTCGGACGGCCAGGACTTCAACGAAATCAACAACCCCGGTACTCCCAGTTACATGGCGCCGGAACTCTATGCCGGCCACGGTGAAGAAAATCGTGCCAGCGTTGCCAGCGACCTCTACGCCTGCGGCGTCACCCTTTACGAACTGCTGACGCGCAAATATCCCTACGGCGAAATCGAACCCTTCCAGAAGCCCCGCTTCGGCGACCCCACCCCGCCGACGCGCTATCGCCCCGACATTCCGGAGTGGTTGGAGGCGGTACTGCTCAAGGCCGTTGCCCGCGATCCGGCCGCGCGCTTCGAAACCGCCGAGGAGTTCATGCTCGCACTCGAACGCGGCGCCCACCGGCCGCTGCGCGTGCCGCGCAAGACGCCGCTGCTGAAACGCGACCCCAATCTCGGTCTCAAGCTGTTTGCCGCCCTGTCCTTTGCGCTCAACCTCATCCTGCTCTACCTCTGGTTCCTACACACGTAGCAGGCGAACCTCGGCTTCGCGCTCGACATAGGACCACTCCAGGCTGTCGCGCAGACGCGCCAGCAACTCGTCAAACGCCTTGCCATGTTCGGGCGCGAACTCGAACCAGGTCAGGAAGTCGAAGGGCTCGCCGAGATCGCGGCAGTGGTGGAGCTTTCTGGCCACGGCAGGAAGGTATTCGAGTCCGATCTGCGTATGCATGGAATCACGCTCGAAGATGGCGCGCCGCTCGTCCTGTGCCAGGGCCCACCAGGCGGCTGACTTGCGAATCGGGATCAGCGCCGCGCAGCGCGCCTCGGTGCGTCCCAACACGGGCTGAATCGCCTTCAGGCGCTCGACCTCGTCCTTCTCGGCGTAGCGCAGATTGCTCACCACGCCGCGCAATTGCCAGCTTGCCGCGCTGGCCGGGACAAAGCCCTCGACGATGTCCACCCCATCCACCGGTGCCAAGCCTTCGCCGCGCAACGCCAGCATCTCCGTCACCCGCCACGCACCGTGCTGGCCGCCAATGAAACTGAACTGCATCTCAGTCCTTCCGTTCAATGTCGACGATCAGTGCCGCTTCATAGTGCTTCCAGTGCACGCGGATCACATAAGGTCTTGCACGCACCGCCGACTTGATACGCTCAGGCGCGCCGGCCAGCGAGATCGGCACCGAAATTTCCATATGCTCGCCGAAATGGGCGCGGGCATTACCGGCCAGCGTGTTGGCAATCTCCCCGACTGCATCGATGAGGTTTTCATCTGACTGGTTCGGCTCATGCATGGCCATGAGCAGATGACGGATCATCTGGCGTGGCGCCGAGAAGTAGATGCATCCGGCGTAGCGGCCGGAGATGGCAATCATGCCGGTGAAGTCGTAGGTGAGCGGCAGCTGGCCGCGCTCGCCCAGATAGGCGCCCTGTACCAAGGCGGCCTCTTCGGTGATCTGCTCGAAGTAGCGGCCCACCGCCTTGAGGAACACGTCGATCTCGCGTTCGGTAATGTCGCCCATGCTCAGGCCTCCGCCATCAGTTCGCCGAGCGCCGATAGCAGCTGCTCGTCGCTGAACGGCTTGTAGAGAAAACCCTGCGCGCCCTTCTGCAGCGCCTTGATCGCCGTCGCCTTGTCCGAAAGCGCCGAGACAACCAGGATGCGCGCCTCGGGATTGAGTCGCATCATCGCCTCGGTACATTGCACGCCGTCCATTTCCGGCATGGTCAGGTCCATGGTCACGACGTCGGGCCGGGTCTGGACAAACAGGTTGATCGCTTCGACACCATTCTTCGCCATGCCGACGATAACGGTTTCGCCGAGCCCGTTGGCCCCGAGCAGTCGCGCAATGCGGCTGCGCACGATGCTGGAGTCATCCACGATGAGTAAGCGCATATCGGTTCCTAGGCGGCGGCGAAGCCGGGAAAGCGGATGGAGAATTCGGTATATTCGTTCGGCCGCGTGGACAGGTGCAGCCGGCCGCCGAGCGCCTTGACCTTGTCGAGCACCACGTCCATGCCGACACCCCGTCCCGCATCGACATCGGCGCTTTCGGCCGTGCTGAAACCGGGTTCGAAGATGCGCATGATCAACTGACGTTCATCCATGGCGGCGGCTTCGCTGACGGTACAGTCGCCGGCCTTGACCAGCGCCATGCGGATACGCTCGGGCGACAGGCCGCGGCCGTCATCACGCAAGACGAACTGGAAGCTGCCGTCGGCGGCCGGCTGGCAAGCGACATGGATGCGTCCTGCCAGCGGCTTGGCAAGCTGCATGCGCTCTTCCGGCGCCTCGATACCGTGGGTCACGGCATTGCGCACGAGCTGTATGGCGATCTGGCGCAGATCGCTGGCAACCTGGCCGGGCAGGTTTTCCAGCGCATCGAGTTCGGCGCTTAGATAGACCTGCTTGTTCTGCGTGCTGGCAATCCGCATCGCCAGCGACTCAAGGCCCTCATGCCCTGCCTTTTGTCCGCCATTCGTCGCGGCGCCGAAACCGGCGATCCGCTCGGTGATACCACGCACCATGTTGACCCGGTCGAACAGCCCGTTCAGCGCCACCGACAGCGCCACCATATCGTTGCCGTCGAGGCTGGCCTTTTCGCGAAGTAGCACCAGGGACTGTTCGAACTCGTGGGCCTGTGCTTCAAGCATCTCCAGCCCGAGTACTGCGGCCTCACCCTTGCAGGCGTGGATCAGGCGAAACGCATGGGCGATCATCTGACTGTAGCCCTTGCCGCGCTCGCCCGCGCTGCGCAACTCCTCGTTGATGTTGTGCAAGGCGGCATCCATCGAAGCGAGGAAGTCCTGCAACACCTTGGGCTCGGCCGCCAGCATGCGCAGCAGCACGTCCACCTCCAGGCGCGCCTCGCTCTTCGCCGCGGACAATTGACGCATCAGCTGGACGCGCTCGGTGACGTCCTGCACCGTGACGAGCAGGTGCGGCACCCGCCCATCCTGGGTCACGCGATTGAACTGGAAGGAGAGGTAACGCGTCACGATCTGCCCCTTGCCGTCGGGTAATTTCACCTCGACCTCACTGAGCGGATTAAGGCTGGCAACCAGTACCTCCTTGACGCGATTGCCGAACAGCAACTCGATATAGCCGCAGGCTGCCTCATACACCGGCCCCGGCACCATGCCCTTGAGCACCGGCAGAAACTCGGTGCCGGGATTCAGCTCGTGCTGAAGAATGGTACGCATGGATTGCGACTGCTGTGTACCGATCCGGAATTGAGGGTCAAGCAGGAACAGTCCCTCGCGCACCGTAGCCAGAATTTCCTGGGTTTCCTGTTGCGCCGCTTCGGTCTTGGCATCGCTGGCGCGCAACTGGCGGATGAACTTGAACAGGATGAAGGCGAAGTTGAGCAGCGCCAATGCGATACCGGCGGTTTGCACACGCCGCAGCCAGGAGGCTTTTTCTGAAGCCACCAGTTCCAGATCGTTGGTCAGATCGTTCATCAGACCGAGCAGGCGGACGTTGCTGTTGCGGGCATGCAGCACGGCATTTTCCAGCGCCACCGGCTCAACCGTGGTCTGGCTGATGATCGGCTGCAACGCCGCGTAATACCCCTGCCAAAGAGTATCGGCCTGCTCGAGAATATTTTTCCCGCGCTCGGTCCGGACCGGCTTCAACACCACCTGGGCACCATTGGCGCCCGGCGCATTGCCGCCTTCGCGGAAGCTGCGGAAGGTCGTATCGAATGTCCTGACCGTTGCCGCCAGTTCATCGCGCACAGGTTTGAGTTCTTGCGCCGACACATTTGCGTGCAGATCATTCTGCAATAGCAGCAACGACTTGGTCATGCGCTGCGAAAGCATGCGCTGGCGGCCGGCCAGGTTGATCGCCACAGCGTCTTCGGCGATCTGAAACGAAGTGTAGAAGTTGAGGATAAGGACGCCCAGGTCGAAGACCAGGAAGAAGGCGACAGCAATGACGATTTCGCGGTATTTGCCAAGAACACCTGTATTTTTATCAAACAT
>DATMTO010000181.1:0-32130 GCA_035564055.1 Rhodocyclaceae bacterium
CGGCCCTGGCACTCGGCGATGCGCTCGCCGTAGCCCTGCTGGACGCCCACGGTTTCCAGCCCGAGGACTTTGCCCGCTCCCACCCCGGCGGATCACTGGGGCGGCGGCTGCTGACCCATGTGCGCGACGTCATGCGTGCCGGCGACCGCATCCCGGCCGTGTCCGATAGCGCCACCATTGCCGACGCTCTGCTGGAAATGAGCCGCAAGGGCATGGGTATGACAACCGTCGTCGACAGCAAGAACCGGGTGGTCGGCATTTATACCGATGGCGACCTGCGTCGTACGCTCGAACATGAAGCTGACATTAAGCGCGCTTCGATTGCCGAAGTGATGACGGCACGACCGCGCACCATCGGACCCGACAAGATGGCAGCGGAAGCGGTCGAGCTGATGGAGCGCTGCAAGACGTTTGTACTGCCTGTTGTCGATGAAAATGACGTTCTCGTCGGCGCGCTAAGCATGCACGACCTGTTCCACGCCCGCATTATCTAAAGCCCGTGAAATTCAACAGCTCCGCCCTCTTCCCTTTGTTGATGCTGCTTTTGCTGGCAGGCCTGACGTTCTGGCTGGAACGTGCCAGCCAGCAGGAAACCACGGTTTCGGGCAAGACCCGTCACGATCCCGACTACATCGTGAACAACTTCACGATCAAAAGGTTCGACGCCCAGGGCAAGCTTTACCAGACGCTGACGGCCAATGAAATGCGCCATTACCCGGACGACGATTCGACCGAGGCCGAGATGCCCTACATGACCTACCATCGCGGCTTGAAGACCTTCATCAATGCCGACAAGGCATGGATCGATTCCGGCGGCAAGACCATCCAGATGGAGCGCAATGTGCGTGTCCGCCATGAAAGCGCAAAGGGCCCGGAAACCGTGCTCACCACCTCGACCCTGACTGTGCTCAGTGATGAGGAAATCGCGCGCACCAAGGCACCCGTGACGATCACGCAGGGCGGCACAGTGATCCACGGCATCGGGCTGGAGAGCAACAACAAGACCCAGATCAGCGTTCTTGGCGGACGCGTTCAGGGAACGATCGAACCGCAACCGAAACAAGCAAAATGATCCGACTTTCGACGCTCCTGCTGGTACTGGCATACGCCGGCCCCGTGCTTGCCGAAACTGCCGACCGCAACAAGCCGATGCAGCTGGAAGCGGACAAAATCACCGTAGATGATGCCAACAAGGTGCACATCCTCGAAGGCCGCGTGATCCTGACCAAGGGCACCATGCAGTTGAAGACCGACAAGCTGGTCATCACCCAGGATGCCGACGGCTTTCAGAAGAGTGTGGCCACGGGCGGCGCCAACGGTCTAGCCTATTTCAAGCAACGCCGCGACACTGGCGAATATGTCGAGGGCGAAGCCGAGCGCATCGAGCGCGAAGAACGTATTGATCGTACCGATCTGTACAAGCGGGCCTGGCTGAAGAACGGGCAGGACGAAGTGCGCGGCCAGTTCATTCGCTACGATGCACGCACCGAAAACTATACGGTGACCAATAACAGTAGCGGCCCCACCGCCGGCAGCGACGGACGCGTACGTGCCGTCATTCAGCCGCGTAGCAGCGAACCGCCACCGCAGCGCAGCACCATCACCCTGCCAGCCACCACAAACAATAAGTAATAACAAAATCAATAATTTAAATTATTTTGTGCGACGCACAAAATAATGATTGACAGGGCAATCCGCGCCCTCCATAATGGGTTCATGCTGCATCGCAACATATGCAGCCAGCCAAGGAGAGCGCCATGTCCACACCCTTTACGACCGAACAGTTCGCCAGCATTCAAAAGGCCCAGATCGACGGCCTCATGACCCTGGCCAATACGGCGTTCGCCGGCGTTGAACGCCTGGCCGCACTCAATCTGAATATTGCCCGCAATCTGATGGAAGACGGCGCCGGCTCTGCGCGCGCCCTACTCGGCGCCAAGGACTTCCAGGATTTCGCCGCGATCCAGGGCTCGCTGGCACAACCCAGCTTCGACAAGGCGGTAGCCTGGTCGCGCAGCGTCTATGAAATCGGCAGCAACACCCGCGAAGAGCTCAACAAGGTCTTTGAAGCGCAGTTCGCCGAGGCCAGCCAGGCACTCGATACTTCGCTGGATGCACTGGTAAAGAGCGCACCGGCCGGGACAGATGCCGCAGTCAGCGCTTCGGTCGGTGCATTCAAATCGGCACTGGGCGCCGCTGCCAGCGCTTACGACACCCTGAACAAGGCCGCCAAGCAGGCAAGCGAATACGCCGAGGCCAATCTGGCGCCGGCCACGAAACCCACCACGAAGGCCAAGAAAGCCTGAGTCAAGAATTCCGCCGTCCGCGACGGCATCGACTGCTCCTCCACTGACTCTTCCTCATCCTGTTGAGTCAGCTTCATGCCCCGGCGTCATGCCGGGGCATTTTTATTTGTGCAAACAGCACTTCCCGCCTATGCTGTGCCGACTTATTTCTGGAGCCGCCATGAAACTGCGATTCTGTACGCTGCTTTGCACCGCCGCCATCGCCCTCACAGCCCACGCTGCACCTCCGCCGGCTGAAGTTCAGGCGGTACAGTCACCCGCGTGGCTGGAGCGGAACGGCCAGCGGGTTGCACTGACCGCTGGTCATCCGGTGCACAGCGGCGACGTGATCGTCAGCGGCGAGAACGCACGTGTCATGCTCGGTCTGGCCGACGGCAGCCAGATCAAGCTCGGCGACGATGGCCGCTTTGCGCTCGACAAGCTTACGGTGCAAGGGAGTGCCGGCAACACCACGGTCGATGCGAGCCTGCGCCTGCTCAAAGGCTTCTTCCGCTACTCCAGCAGCGCACTCGGCAAGCTCATGAACAAGCGCAATATCGACCTGCGCGTCAGCACCGCCACCATCGGCATCCGCGGCACCGACTACTGGGCCATGACGGATGAGGTGCACGATGCGGTCTGCGTGTTCGATGGCAAGGTCGAAGTGGCCACGCAGGATCAGGGCACGCTCACGCTCGATCAGCCGACCGCCTTCTGGGCGCGCTTCTTCGAAAAGCCGGCGCAACCGGTCGGCATTGCCACGCCGACCGAACTGGCGCGCTTCATCGCTACGGTGGAACCGGTACCGGGCGACGGCATCACCGTTATCAACGGCCGCTGGCGCGTGGTCGCCGCCGCCGAAAACACGTCGGCAGGAGCCCAAGCAATTGCCAGGGCGCTACGCGACAAGGGCTATCCGGCGCAGTTGGCGAAAAGCTACGGTCGCAACGAAGTCCGTCTCGACGCCTTCGCCACACGTGCCGACGCAGAGGCTGTGCTCAAGCGCTTGAGCGTGCAGCCCGGCCTGACCGGCAGCAATGCCAAGGTCATGGCGACGCGCTAGGACAGTTCGTCGAATCGATAGGCGAGCTGCGTGAGTCCTTCGCGCAGCATCTGCATGGCCGGTCCGACCTGGGCCGGCTCGCCGCGGACGCCAAGTTCGACGTGGCGCTTGATCTCGGCGCTGCCGACAAACGGCAGACTGAATACCTTGATGCCGGAGTAGCGCGCTTCGACCGCCTGCATCAGGGGCGTCATGGTTCCCTCAATGCCGTCCCAGACGCGTAACGAAGCCTCGTCCTCGACCAGGCTGTTGAAGCGGTCGGCGTAATATGTCTGCAGACACCACTCCAGCATCGGGTGCGCCATCACCGGAAAGCCCGGAAAGAAATGATGATGGGCGTAGCTGAAGCCCGGAATCTTGTTGTAGGGATTCGGCACGATACGGCAACCCTCGGGAAACACACCCATATTGAGCCGACCTTCCGTCAGTTCCTGTCCGGTGTCGGCCATGCGTTCGCGAATCAATCGCTCCGCCTCCGGATGCAACACCAACGGCACACCGGCCGCAGCTGCGGCGGCCTGACGCGTATGATCGTCCGGGGTGGCGCCGATGCCGCCGAAGCTGAATACGACATCGCTGCCCGCCAGTGTCCGTTGCAGCGTCTTGATCAGCAGAGCACGATCGTCACCCAGAAACTGCACCCAATCCAGTTTGAGGCTGCACGCGGCGAACACCTCACGCAGCTTGTCGAAATGCACGTCGCGGCGCTTGCCGCGCATGATCTCGTCACCGATGATCAGTGCACCAAAGCCGGCAGGCTCGTCGCCCCCACTCATTGCTCCCATACGACGGTCCCTTCCCTGCGCTCCAAGCGCAAACGCATCAGACACAAATGCACGAACAAGAGCGCCGTCCATGCCGGCGCCAGAAAGTTGACGATGGGAACATGCGCCAGCAGCGCGCTGATCCCACCCGCCATATAAAGCGGCGTACGCGCCTCGCGCACAATGCGGGAACGCTCTGGCGGCGTCGCATGTTCGGCCAGTGCATCGAAACGGAAGGTTCGCTGATTGATCCAGGCCAGCCAGAAGAACGGCATCACCAGCAGCACACCGGGAATCAGGATGAAGGGCAGTGTCAGCAACCAGCCAATCACGAACAGGCTGCCGGCAACCAGCGTATTCACGATGCTGCCCCATAGCGCACCACGTCCCTGACGCACGATGTCCGGATAGTCGCTGTCGGCAACAATCGCCATCATGCGCGGCAAGGCGAAGGCGGCCAGCAGCATGAGCGTGGTGAAATACACCAGCGGCGCAAAGCCCATCAACAGGAAGATATTCGCCACCCAGTCGGCGAGCCAGCCCTGGGTGAGCCAGGACCAGTCGGGGAAACTGGCCTGCAGACGCTCGCGCGCAGGCACCCATATCGCGCGCGCCACCAGCGCCCACACAAACAGGGACGCAAGCGGCGGCCACAAAGCCTGCAACAACATGCCGGGCCGCAACAGATCACGGCTGGCGAGAAAGCAGGCGCGCAAGACTTCGGACATTCGTGTTCTCCTGTGCAGGTTGCGCTGATTTGGAGCACTAACTGCGTGGTCGCGCTTCCCACATTTTCTGCAGACGCTTCACCGACACCGGCGAAGGCGTCCGCAACTCTTGTGCAAACAAGGCCACGCGCAACTCTTCGAGCAGCCAGCGGAACTCGTCCAGCGCAGGATCGGCCACGCCGCTTCTGGCCTGATTGATCCATTCGCGCTCGAAAGGTTTCGCCAGCGCTTGCCAGTCGGACAAAAGGCGCGCATCGCGGGTGGCATCGGCGCGGATCTTGTCGAGACGCAGGCCCGCCGCCTTGAGGTAGCGCGGATAGTGCTGCAGACGTTCGTACGGCGTATTGACGATGAAGTGCCTGGGCAGCAGCCCAGACAGCTGCGCATTAATATCGGCACAGGCGGCAGGAAATGCCTTGTTCATCGAGGTGAGACGCTTCGTCAGCCCCGTCTGCTCGGTGAGAATGGCGCCGACCAGCTTGGCCACCTCCTGCGCGATCAGCGTAATACGGCCGCGTGCAGAATCGCGGCGCGTCTCGAACTCGGCCTGCGTGGTCGGCAGCGGGTCCATCATGCAACTACGCTCCAGTGTCACCGCGAGAATCTGCTCCTTGAGCTCCTTCTCGGTGCCACCTGACTTATCCAGCAGCATGAACTGCATGGCCATGTCGCGCAGGCCGGGCAGACTCTTGTCGATGAACTTGACCTGTTCCTTGAGGTTCAGGGTGAACAGGCGGCGCAGGCCGGCGCGATGCAGCGACTGGGCCTTTTCCTCGCTGTCGATGGCGCGCAGGGCGACACTCTCGCCCTCGTCCACCAACGCCGGAAAGCCCACCACATTGCGGCCGTTGATGCGCACTTCAAGCAACTCAGGCAGTGCGCCGAAGCTCCACGTCGTCAGGCCGGACAGTTCGCCTTCATTGACCGGCGCATCGTTGCCCTTTTCGACCTTGATTTCAGCCTTGGCGAAGCTCTGCTCGACGCGGTCGGCATACTGGGCCCGCAGTTCGGGCAGCGAGCGCGACATGGCCAGCGTCCCGCCATGTTCATCGAGCAGACGGAAATTCATGAACAGGTGCGGGCGCAATTCACCGGTACGGAAGGCATCCAGCGGCAACTTCATGCCAAGCTTTTCCTCGACCGCACGCGTCAGCGCGCGTACCAACGGCTCCGTAGTCTCAGTCACCGCCTCGCAGAACTCCGCAGCGAAGCCGTCAAGTGGCTGCAGGCGATGGCGGAACTTCTGCGGCAGGGTCTTCAGCAAAGCCACGACCTTCTCGCGCAGCAGACCCGGCACCAGCCACTCGATGCGATTGGCGGGAATCTGGTTGAGCGACGCCAGCGGCACCGACAGCGTCACGCCGTCGTCACTGGCGCCAGGATCGTGATGATAGGAAAGCTTGAGTTTCTGGCCGTGCACTTCAAGGTTCGGCGGGAAGGTATCGGTGGTGATGCCTTCCGCCTCGTGGCGCATCAGCTGTTCCTTTTCGAGGAACAGCTGCTTCGGCTCCTTCTGCTCGGCTTCCTTGCGCCAGTGGTCGAAGGCCGCCAGCGTGATGGCATCCGGCGGCAGCTTGCTGTCGTAGAAGGCGTAGATCAGTTCGTCGTCGACCAGCACGTCCGGGCGGCGCGACTTGTGCTCCAGCGCTTCGATGTCGCGAATCAGTTTCTGATTGTGCTGAAGGAAGCGCGCACGTTTGACATAGTCCTCATGCACCTGCCCGTTAACTAGAGCACCGCGAATGAAAAGCTCGCGCGCCAGCTTGGGATCGCGTGGACCATAGTTGATGCGGCGTTTCGCATACAGCAGGATGCCGTGCAGGGTGGCGCGCTCGAAGGCGACGACCTGACCCGAGTTCTTTTCCCAGTGCGGCTCGTAGGCGTGCTTCCTGACCAGATGCGCGCCGACCTGCTCCAGCCACTCCGGCTCGATGCGGCCGACGGTGCGCGCGAACAGGCGCGAAGTATCGATCAGCTCGCCGGCCATGATCCACTTGCCGGCTTTCTTCTGCAATGTCGAGCCGGGATGGATGAAGAACTTGATGCCGCGCGCGCCGAGGTAATGCGGCTCCTCCTCGCTCTTCAAGCCGATATGTCCGAGCAGACCGGTGAGCAGCGCCTTGTGGATGGCATCGTAGCCAGCCGGCGCCTCGTTCTCGCGCCACTCATGTTCAGCGCACAAGGTATGCAGCTGGCTATGGATGTCGCGCCATTCGCGCAGCCGCATCCATGACAGGAAATTGCTCTTGCACCACTGGCGCTGCTTGCTCTGTGTCTCGTGCTTCCAGACTTCGTCGCTAGCGCTCCAGAGTTTTGTCCAGAACAGGAACTCGGATTTTTCATCCTTCCACTTGGCATGCGCCTGGTCGGCGCTGCCCTGCTGCTCCTGCGGCCGCTCGCGCGGATCCTGTGCCGACAGGGCGGCGGCGATGATCAGCACTTCGCGCAGGCAGCCTTCCTTGCGCGCAGCCAGAATCATGCGGCCGATCTTGGGGTCGAGCGGCAGGCGTGCCAGCTCGGTGCCAACCTTGGTCAGCTGCTTGCTGTCCTCGTCGATGGCGCCCAGCTCCGCCAGGAGCTGATAACCGTCGGCGATCATGCGCGGTAGCGGCGGTTCGAGGAAAGGGAAATCTTCGACGTCGCCCAGATGCAGCGACTTCATGCGCAGGATCACGCCGGCCAGCGAGGAGCGCAGGATTTCCGGCTCGGTGTGCGGCAGACGCTTGTTGAAATCTTCCTCGTCGTAGAGGCGGATGCAGATACCGCTGGCGACACGACCGCACCGGCCGGCGCGCTGCTTGGCGGCGGACTGGGCGATCGGCTCGACCAGCAGTTGATCGACCTTGTTGCGATGCGAATAGCGCTTGACGCGCGCCAGCCCGGTATCGACGACATAGCGTATGCCGGGCACCGTCAGCGAGGTTTCTGCCACATTGGTCGCCAGCACGACACGACGTCCCTGATGCGACTGGAACACGCGGCTCTGCTCCTGTGCGGACTGGCGCGCGAACAGCGGCAGGATCTCGGTGCCGGATGGATGATGTTTTCTCAGCGCCTCGGCCGCCTCGCGAATCTCGCGTTCGCCCGGCAGAAAGACCAGCACGTCGCCAGGACCGCTGCGATGCGCCTCGTCCACCGCATCGACGATCGCCTCGTTGAGATCGCGGTCGTCGTCCACGCCGTAGGGGCGGTAGCGCATCTCGATCGGATACAGGCGGCCCGAAACCTCGATCACCGGCGCGGGCTTGCCGTCCATGGCAAAGTGCTTGCTGAAACGTTCAGCATCCAGCGTCGCCGACGTGACGATCAGCTTGAGCTCAGGCCGCTGCTGCAACACGCCGCGCAGGTAGCCGAGCAGGAAGTCGATATTCAGGCTGCGCTCGTGCGCCTCGTCGATGATGAGGGTGTCGTACTGTCTGAGCAGGGGGTCGCCCTGCGTCTCGGCCAGCAGGATGCCGTCCGTCATCAGCTTGATGTAGCTGTTACCCGAGGTCTTGTCGGTGAAGCGGATCTTGTAGCCGACGTAGTGGCCGATCTCGCTCTTCAGTTCCTGGGCAATCCGCGTCGCCGTGGCGCGCGCGGCAATGCGCCGCGGTTGCGTATGGCCGATCAGGCCGTTGGCGCCGCGCCCGAGTTCGAGGCAGATCTTGGGCAATTGGGTGGTCTTGCCGGAGCCAGTCTCGCCGCAGACGACAACGACCTGATGTTTTTGAATCGCTTCAGCAATCTCGGCGCGTTTCTGGGTGACGGGCAAGGCCTCGTCATAGGTAATCGGCGGCCGGGCCGCCAGGCGTGCTGCGGGGTCGAACTTCATGTTACTGGGCCAGGCGCTGAACGGTATAGATGCCCAGACCTGTCATCAGCAACGAGCCGAACAGATGCAGGCTCACTGCCACCAGGGCCATGCCCCAGGCCTCGGTTCGAAGCAGCGCCACGACCTCGGCAGAGAAGGAGGAGAACGTCGTCAGACCGCCCAGAAAACCGGTGATCAGGAACAGCCGCAATTCAGGCGGTAACGAGGTATTGATGTGAAAGACCATCACCGCGACGCCGATCAGGTAGCCGCCAATAAGGTTGGCTGCCAGGGTGCCCAGCGGAATGCCCAGGAAGATGGGGTTGAGCCACATGCCCAGCACCCAGCGCGACCAAGCGCCGAAGGCAGCGCCAGCGCCCACGCCGACGAAGGAAATCCAGTTCATTCTGGCATTCTACCGTGCCGGAAAGCCTCTCCGGAAGCTTGGCGTTGTATTCAGCGAACAATCGTGCCTAGGGGCGCAAAAAAACTTTTGAATCTGTAGCTTAGGGAACATATCTCACTGCTAACATCAAAAGTTACAAATAATAAGTCGCTCAAGAAGCCGCGCATCGTGCCGATCATTCCACTTGCCAGTCTCTTTGCCTAACCCCCGTCCATGAACGATTTTGTCCTGCTTGCCGGCAACAGCTTGATTGGCCTGCTTTTTCTGGGCCTGTGGTTTGCCGACAAAAAGCAGCGCGGCTATTTCGCCTGGTGGGGTGCGGCCGACATCTGCCTCGGCTTTGCTGCCACGATGGCGCTGTTCATGTACGTGCAGACCAGCATGGGTGCGGATGGCAGCGCATGGCGACTGCTGATCATGCCCTGCGCCGCGGCCGGCTACGCCATGATGATCGGCGGCTCGCTGCGCTATCGCGGCCAGCAATTCAGCTGGCGCGATGCGCTGGTGCTGGTCGTCGCCTACATTGCACTGGGGGTTGGCACCCGCTACGCCTTTCCGCCCGCGGCCAAATGGCTGACCGCTATCGTGCTTGGCCTGTCCCTGGGATCGATCGCCTGGGCGCTGTGGAGCCAGAACACATTGGAGCGGATCGCCGCCTCCCTGTACGCCCTACGCGCCGCCAACGGTGTCTGGCTGGTGCTCAGCGGCGGGCTGGTACTCAACTCGCCACACACCCCCTTGTCGCATGTGCTGATGCTGTCGGCATCGGCCTGCCTGCTGATCGCCATCTTCCACCGCAAGGCCAGCGAGCTTGAACATCACAACGAGTTGCTGACGTTCTCCAACCAGCTGATCACCGCGCTGCAGACACCGACCGACGAGCGCAATCTGGCCGAGGAAGCACTGCGCCAGCTGGCCCGGCACACTTCGGGGCAGGGCGCTCTGGTCCATTTGATCGACGACTCCGGCCGCTGGTTCGAACTGATCGCCGCCCACGGCCACACCCAGGAAGTTCTGGAAGTTGTACAGCGCATGCCGGTGGACTCGACCCTGTCCGGCCAGGCCGTGCGGATGCGCAGAACGGTATTCACCCACAACTACGCCAACGAACCGGGCGCCTGGAACGTGCTTGCCGATGCCTATCGTCGTGCCGGCATCACGGTGAATGTGTCGGTTCCGCTGGTCAGCGAAAACCAGCCGCTGGGCGTGCTCAACATCAGCTATCCGGAAGGCAGCGAGCTGACCGCACACGAGCTCGATACGCTCAAGTCTGCGGGGCAGGTGCTGGGCACCAACCTTGATCGCGTCCGCAACGTCCGTGATCTGGCCTATCGCGCCAACCACGATACCCTCACTGGCCTCGGCAATCGCGATGCCCTGCATCATTGCGTGGAAGCCATGCGCATCAACCGGCGCCGTGACGTTTTCGCCATGCTGCTGATCGACCTCGACCGCTTCAAGGAGGTCAACGACGCGCTCGGCCACAAGACCGGCGATGAGCTGCTGCGCGAAATCGCCCGCATCCTGCGCACCACGCTGGCGGGCCAGACCGGCCAGGCCTTCCGCCTCGGCGGCGACGAGTTCGCCATCATCCTGCCGCAGCTGGCCAGCGAGGATGAGGGCCGCAAGCTGGCCGGTGCGCTGGCGGTGAATATCAGCCAGCGTCTGCAGGTCGCCGAAATGGCCCTGCGCATTGACGTTTCCATCGGCATTGCCTTTGCTCCGCGCCACGGCAACAACAGCCACGAACTCCTGCGCTGTGCCGACGTCGCCATGTACCGCGCCAAGAACAACGGCACCGGCATCGAGGTCTACGATCGCGCCCTCGATCCCCATTCGGCCGAACGCCTGGAGTTGCTGGCGCGCATTCCGGAGGCGATCCGCCGCGAGGAGTTCGTGCTCTATTACCAGCCGCAACTTGATCTCAACAACCAGCGCCTGGTCGCCTGCGAAGCGCTGATCCGCTGGCAGCATCCGGATCGCGGCCTGCTGCCGCCGGGCGAGTTCATTCCGTTGGCCGAGGTCAGCGACGTGATGCGTCCGCTGACCGAGTGGATCACCAACACGGCCATGGAACAGGCGGCCAAGTGGCAGGCTAACCGCCTGCCCTTGCGCGTGGCCTTCAATCTGTCGGCGCGCAATATCCTCGACCCGAACTTCGTGCCGCAATTGTTGAGCGCGCTGGAAGTGCATGGCCTGACGCCGCCCAATGTCGAACTGGAACTGACCGAGACCGTGCTGTTGCATGATCCGGCCAATTCCGCTCTGGTGCTCAACGACCTGTCCAAGCGCGGCTTCGTACTGGCGCTGGACGATTTCGGCACCGGTTTCTCGTCGCTCAGCTACCTCAAGCGCTATCCCTTCAGCATTCTCAAGATCGACCGTTCCTTCGTGTCCGACATGCACAAGGACAATGCCAGCCTGGAAATCGTGCGCTCGACCATTCAACTGGCGCATGCGTTGGGCATGAAGGTAGTCGCCGAGGGCGTCGAGGACGAACAGACGCTCACGAGCCTGCGCACCCTCGGTTGCAACTATGCCCAGGGTTATTTCATTGGCCGGCCGATGATGGCAACCCAAATCGCCGCCTGGCAGAAGGAAGCCCCGGTTCTGCGCGTTGCCGGCTAACTTTCCGCCATGCGCGGGTAAAATACGCCTTTGACCGGGGCCGACGCCCCGCTCCCCACCACGCAAGACACCATGAGCGACGCACACAAGTCGGGCACGGCCGAAACCCCGGCCGCCAGCAACTTTATCCGCAATATCGTCGACGCCGATCTGGCCGCCGGCAAATACACCAGCCGCCACTGGCGCGGACAACCGGGCGATGGCAAGCAGCAGCAGGCCGGCGCACCCGACCCGGCGAAAATCCGCACCCGCTTTCCGCCGGAACCAAACGGCTACCTGCACTTCGGCCACGCCAAGTCGATCTGCCTGAACTTCGGTCTGGCCAAGGCCTACGGCGGCGCCTGCCACCTGCGCTTCGACGACACCAATCCGGAGAAGGAGAGCGAGGAGTACGTCCGCGCCATCATCGAGTCGGTCAAGTGGCTCGGCTTCGACTGGAGTTTCGGCGACCAGACCAATCTCTATTACGCCTCGAACTATTTCGAGTGGATGTACCGCTTCGCCGAAGCCCTGATCGAGGGCGGTCATGCCTATGTCGACAGTCAGAGCGCCGAGGAGATGCGCACCAATCGCGGCACCTTGACCGAGCCGGGCAAGGACAGCCCCTTCCGCAATCGCAGCGTTGCGGAAAATCTCGACCTGTTCCGCCGCATGAAGGCCGGCGAGTTCGCCGACGGTACGCACATCCTGCGCGCCAAGATCGACATGGCCGCGCCCAACATCAATCTGCGCGACCCGGCCATCTACCGCATCCGCCACGTGCATCACCACAACACCGGCGATGCCTGGTGCATCTATCCGATGTACACCTTTGCGCACCCGATCGAGGATGCGCTCGAGAACATCACCCATTCGATCTGTACGCTTGAGTTCGAGGATCAGCGCCCCTTCTATGACTGGCTGCTGAATCGCCTCGCCGACGCCGGCCATCTGGCCCGCCCGCTGCCACAGCAATACGAGTTCGCCCGCCTCAATCTCAGTTACGTGGTTCTGTCCAAACGCAAGCTGATCCAGCTGGTCGACGAAAAGCACGTTGCCGGCTGGGACGATCCGCGCCTGCCCACGCTGGTCGGCGCCCGTCGCCGCGGCTTCACCGCCGAGGGATTCCAGCTGTTTGCCGATCGCATTGGCGTGTCCAAGTCCGACTCCTGGATCGACATGAGCGTCCTTGAGGACTGCATGCGCGAAACGCTCAACGACTCGGCCGAGCGCCGCATCGCTGTACTCGACCCGCTCAAGCTGATCATCGACAATTATCCGGAAGGTCAGTCAGAGCTGTGCGAAGCGCCCAACCACCCGTTGAAGCCGGAGCTGGGTCATCGTGAGATGCCTTTCGGTCGCGAACTGTGGATCGAGCGTGAGGACTATATGGAAGTGCCGGAAAAGAAGTACTTCCGCCTCTTCCCGGGCAATCTGGTGCGCCTGCGCTACGGTTTCGTGGTCAAGTGCATCGGCGCCGACAAGGACGAGCACGGCAATATCATCGCGGTCCATTGCGAGTACATGCCGGACTCCAAGTCGGGCACGCCCGGTGCCGACAACTACAAGGTCAAGGGCAATCTGCACTGGGTCTCGGCCGCCCATGCCTACGCCAGCGAGGTGCGCCTCTACGACCGCCTGTTCGCCGTGCCCAACCCGGGCGCCGGCGATCGCGACTTCCTGCAGGACATCAACCCGGATTCAGTGCGCGTTATCCAGGCACAACTTGAGCCGGCGCTCAAGAATGCGCAACCTGAGGACCGCTTCCAGTTCGAGCGACATGGCTACTTCGTGGCGGATCGCCTAGACTCGAAGCAGGGCCAGCCGGTTTTCAACCGCACGGTCACCCTGCGCGACTCGTGGGCAAAGGGCGGCAAGTAAACCGGACCACAACATGCACTGCCGGCCATCACCAGGCCGACACAGAAACTGAGCGCCGCACCGCGGCAGGGGGGCAGCCATGACCGACAGGGCCGAATTGCTGTATCCGACGGTGACCGACCGCGACGGACTGGACGAATACCTGCAGGATCTGGCCGACCTGCTACCCGGCATTGAGCGCGGCGTGGCCAGGCTCAAGCGTGCGCCGCAGGACCGCGAAGTCATTTCCGATATCTTCCGCGCCCTGCACAACCTCAAGGGCGACGCTTCGATCTGCCGCGTCGAACTTGGCGTCCTGCTGGTGCATCCTGTCGAAACGCTGTTCTCACGCATGCGGGACGGTGAAATCATATTCTCCGATGTGCTTGCCGAAGTCGTGCTGCTGACGATGGACCGCCTCGAGATGGCGCTCGATGCGCTTGCCGAAGGCCGCTCCATCGCGCATTTGCGCTTGCCCATGCTGGTCGACGGGCTGGACGCGCTGGCCCTGGCGCACGGACTGATGCTCGAAACCACGGCCCTGCAGCTGATCGAAGACGTGACCGGTTTCCGCCCGACCGCCATCGGCCGCACCTTCAAGGCTACCGCCATCAAGGCCGGCAGCGCCGGCAGCCGGGCTGAAACCCATGCCGCGGGCGATCTGCATTTCTTCATGGAACTGGCCGCCTGTCTGGATGCGCGCTCGCCCCTGTTCAAAGGCCGTAGCGCCCGCCTGCTGCGCCTGGCACAGGACACGAATGTCGCCGCCGGCAAGCTGGTGAACCCGGTACAGCTTGAGGCCGCGATCTACATGCACGACATGGGCATGATGTTCATCCCCGAATCGGCCTGGCTGAAGCCTGGCAAACTGAGCGCCGACGAGCTGAAGATGCTGCATGCCCATCCTGGCCACGGCGCGGGACTGCTGGCGCGCATGCCGGGCTGGGAGGAAGCCGCGCGCATGGTTCGCGAACACCATGAAATGCCGGACGGAGGCGGCTATCCGGCCGGCCTGAAGGATGAACAGATCTGCGACGGGGCCAAGATCATCGCCATTGTCGATGCCTTCGAGTCGATCACTACCAAGCATGCCCAGCGCGGCCAGGGACGCTCTGTGCTGCGCGCCATTGCCGAAATCAACGCCAGCGACAACCAGTTCGATCCGGTCTGGATCAGCCACTTCAACGGGGTCGTGCGCAAGCGCCTAGAAGCTGCTTGAAATGGCCGCCTGAAACGACGGCAGGCGATTCGCTCAGGACTTGGGGATCAGGCGGATCACGCCCTCGGCGCGCCGCTGGGAACCGAGCACCGACGAGTCGATGCTTTCGTTGTATTCGAGCACCTGATAGGTGGCGAAATCGCCAGCCCGTACCAGCGCCTTGGCCCTGCGCGTAAACACCTGACGCGCCTCGCCGGCACCGCCCGTGTAGTAGCGCTTCATCTTGAGATCGAAGTGGACGAGCTGCGGATCGAGGCGAGCTTCTTCAATGTTCCAGTTGGGCGACAGCGGATCGAGAATCAGGTAGGCCGCACCGATATACAAGCCCCAATACACCAGCTTCTCCAACGGGATCGTCGTGGTCGGGCTGATGGCGATGGTGCGATCTGGAATCAGCGCCTTGCTGTCCACGCCCGAGCCGAGAATTGACTTGTCGACATCGCTGACCGCGTCATGGACGGTGGTGCAGCCGCTGGCGGCAGCCAGCAGGACGATGGGGACGGCAACCTTTATCCGACTCATCACAGATAGTTGAACAAGGACAGCTGGGTCACCTTAGTGAAGGACAGCTGCGCCGCCTTCAGCGTCGTCTCCGTCTTTGACAGATCGCTGATGGCCTTGGTCATGTCCACGTCCTGCAGACGGCTCAAGGTCGCTGTGTATTCGGTGTCGCGTGCGGATCCGGCGGACTTCAGCGTCTCCGCTTCCGCCATGCGCGAACCAAGGTTGGCGCGATATTTGAGCATGTTGTCCATCGACGACTGGAGGTTGGTCAGGGCATAGCCGTACTGCTCCTGCCATTGTGTCGCGACATTCGGGTCGGCGGCCTTGTTGGGGCTTTCGGCCAGCGAGATCGCCTGGGACAGTACCGAAAAGACATCGGTCGTGCCGGCTGGCCGGATGTTTGCCACGTCGCCGTTGCCTGGCGTACCGGTGATGGTAAATTCGGCGCCCATGCCGGGGATCGCAATCTTGGCTGGCACCGGATAACCATCTGCATCCAGCGTCGGCGTATAGGTACCGGTGCCGATGCTGTTGCCTTGATAGTCGGTCACGTCATAGCTGAAATTGCCACCACCCAGGTCAGTGAAGGTGACGTCGAATATCTGCGTATTGCCGGCAGCGTTCCATAACGAAGCATCGGTAATCGTGGGTGCGGAAATGACTGCATTGCCCGTATTGGTCGAGGCTGCATCGGCGCGGAAAGGCACGCTAGTATTGGGCACACGCATGAATACATCAAGGCCCGACTCCGTTACCTGCAGGTTGCGCGAGGCCGATACCTGCAGTTCGCGATGACCGGCATCGCCCTGATAAGTCACCCCGTTGTCGGCATCGCCAGTGAACGGAATGGTATCGCCGCGATAGCCGGAAAAAATGTAGTTGCCGAGGCCGTCGGTCTGGTTGCCATAGGACATCAGCTGCTTGAAGCCTTCGCGCAAATCGGTGGCGATGCTGGCGCGATCCTTGTCTGACAAGGAGCCGTCGCCCAGTTGAACCATGCGCTGATAGAGCGACTGCAGCAGGGTGCCGGCATCGTTGAGCTGGCTCTCGCCTAGCGCCATGATGTCGCTCGCCTCGCTCTGGTTCTGCATGTAGAGCTGATTGACATTCGCCGCCTGGGTCACTTCCAGCGCCTGCGCCGCGGCAACGGGATCGTCCGAAGGCGTGATGATGCGGCGCTGAGTGGACAGCTGCTGCTGCAACTTGAGCATCTCGGACGTTCGGCGCTGCATCGTATTGACGCCGCCGTCGAAAATCATGGAAGTAGATACGCGCATGGTCTTGCTCCGATCGGCGCTTAGCCGCCCAGTGAGGCAAGCAGGTCAAACAGCTTGCCGGAAATGTCGATGATCTTGGCCGAAGCCTGATAGGCCTGCTGATAACGCAGCAGGTTGGCTGCCTCTTCGTCCAGATTGACGCCCGAGAACGAGGCGATGGCTGTCTGCGCCTGCTCCAGCAGGGAAGCCTGCGAATCGTAGGCCACGCCAACCTCGCGGGCCTTGTTGCCGATGGTACTCACCATCTGCGCATAAGCCGACTCGACGCTGGCGGTGCCGCCCAAAAGAATCTTGCTGGTCTGCAGCGCCGCCAGGGCCTGCACGTTCCGATTGTCGGCCGAGTTCGCCGACGACTGCGTGAGCGTGAACTTGTCGCCCTGCTTGGGGGTGCCGGTGAACTGGAACTCGATATCCTTGACACCATCCGCCGGGGCAGAAGCATCGATCTGTATCGTCATGCCGTCGGTGTAAGGAATGCCGGTCGTGGCTGGCGCGGTACCGATCGTATAGCTGGTGGTGGTGCCGTTGACCGTGACGTCAATCGGCGTTCCTGCCGGGAAACCCTGAATCTCGCCGCTGGTGAGATCGTAGGTCAGATTGTAGGTCGGCACACTCGCCAGCGGCTGCAACAACTTGCCGGGACTCATGACAACGGTGCCGACATTGGTGGAGGCAGCCGTGGTGGTGACCGGCGAAGCGGCAGCGATCTCGCGCGGATCGGTAATGGCGACAGAGATGTCGCGCGCGGCATAGCGCGTCGGCTGCAGCTTGAAGCTGTCACCGACGGCGGGCGTGCCGCCCGCCAGATCAATCGTGATGCCGTCAACGGTCTGCGGCAGCGTCTGGTTGCTGAACAGCGTGGTGTTATCGGACAGGCGACGCAGCGTGTAGCCGCCAGCGCCGTAGTCGAGCGTGTAGTCGCTCGGCAGCATTGCGGACACGTTGTTCAGGGTTACGGATATCGTGCCGCTACCGGTATTGCCCGAGTCGTATGTGACAACCGGCTGCGGCACGTTGAAGAAATTTCCACCCATGGCGCCATTCAGGTTCTGACCCAGCGCATGCTGGTCGTTGAAGGCACTGGAAAGACCGACAGCCATCAGGCCGAGGCGGTTCTGCGCGTCGTCGAGCGACTCGGTGCGGAACTTCAGCAAGCCGCCAAGGGCGCCACCACTCACCAGACTTTCCGGAATCTGCGAGGTCTGGCCGCTGGACGAGCTGAGGCTCAGGGTCAGACGGCTCGGATCGTCGCTGGCCGCGGTCGTCGAGAGTGTGTAACGGCTGGTACCGACGACCAGCGGCTGGCCGTTACCGAAAAAGACGCTGAAGCTGCCATCGGTCTGCTCGATCACATTGGTGCTGACATGCTGGTTCAGCTCGAGGATCAGCTGATCACGCTGATCTCGCAAATCGTTGGCCGGCTGGGTATCGCCGCCGGCGGCTTCGGCAATGATGATGCGCTGGTTGATATCGGCGATCTGCTGCGAGTACGAATTGATGGTCGTGACTTCGCTCTTGATCTGCGTATTTACGCCGTCATTGAGTTGCTGCAAACGCGCCTGTATGTCTTTGAAGCGGGAGACCAGACTCTGCGCGTTGGCCAGCATGCTCTGGCGCGAAGGAATCGAGCTCGGGTTGGCCACGACATCGTTGACGCCGTCGTAGAAGCCATTGATGGCCGGCGACATACCGACCGTGGTATCGCCCAGCATATTGTCGATGGCGTTCAGCTGGGTCAGATAACTTTCGAGCTGGCTGGTCGACGCCTGCGAGGTATACATCGCAGTGGAGAGAAAACTGCTGTAGGCGCGCTGCACGGAGAGCACGCGCGTGCCCTGTCCGATAAAGCCCGAGCCGGTGTAGAACGGATTCTGCGTCGTCTGCACCACATTTTGCCGGCTGTAGCCTGCCGTCGATGCGTTCGAGATGTTATGACTGGTCGTCAGCAGGCCTGCCTGAGCAGCATTCAATCCGGTAACGGCGATGGTTAGGGTGCTTGCGGACATGTTTGATCACTCCAGTCTTGCTAACGGCAATAGTTGCCGTTAGTTGAGGTCTTGCCGAAAATTACTTGGATTTCAGCAAACCCCGTGCCAGGGAGTAAATCTGTCCGCGTACTGCCCAGCTAGCCTTTCAGGCTCTTCATGGCGGGGCTGGAAATGATGCGCTCCAGCTTGGCCGCGTACTGCGGGTCGCTGGCATAGCCGGCGTTTTGCAGCGCACGGGCAAAGCCAGCACCATCACGGCTGGAAGCAGCTGCGCTATACCGCGGATTCTCGGTCAGCAGCCGCGCATAATCGGCAAAGGCCTCGGCATATGAGCCATATGCGCGGAAACGCTCAGTCTGGCGCTGCGGCTGACCGTCCACGTATTCCAGCGTGGTCGCTTCCACGCTGGCGCCGCGCCAACCGCGATTGGCCTTGATGCCGAACAGGTTGAAGCTGGGGCTGCCGTCGGTACGGCGCGGCTCAGCCTTGCCCCAGCCGGTTTCCAGTGCGGCCTGAGCGACCATGAAGTGAGCCGGAATGCCGGTTTCACGCTCGACCGCCAGGGCATGCGGGCGCATGCGGGCGACAAAGTCGCCGGCGGCGTCACTGGCCTGAGCGCCCGTATACGCCGCCACTGCATCACTGGCGTCGGCAGTGCGCACGTTTTCTGGGGCGTCCTTGCTGACGCTTGAATAGGCATCAAGCAAGGCCGAGCGGGTGCGCGCATCAAGACGCCCCAGGGTTTCCGCGTCCAGGGGGAAACCCGGGTTTTCCGGGTTCAGCGGCAAGCCCTTTTCAAACAGGGTCGGATCCTCGCTCTTCCGGGCCAGCTGCTTTTCGATCATGGCCGCCAGACCCAGCGTTCCCTTGCCCGACATATTGATCGACAGCTGCTGATCAAGCAGGGATTCGTACATGCGGCTCTGGTCGCTATCGAACAGGCCTTCGCGCGGGACCGAGTCGCGCATGGACTTCAGCACCATCTGCAGAAACAGGGCCTCGAACTGCTTGGCCGCCGCCTTCAACGCCGCCGGATCCTCGCTCTTGACCTGGCTTTTCAGCGTGGTCAGGGCGTTAACATCGAAAACCGATGGGGTGGGGATGGGTGCAGTCATGGCAGGTTCAAGCTTGCCTATCCAGACCAGGCGACAATCACCCGATCACACCGGCAAAAACTGCCCAGTTCAGATCACTTCAAGCTCGGCGCGCAGGGCACCTGCCGCCTTCATGGCCTGAAGAATGGCGATCAGATCCTGGGGGTTGGCGCCTAGCGCGTTGAGCGCCTTGACGATGTCGGCCAGATTGGCGCTGGTGCGCACGTTCTGCATCGCCTTCAGCTCCTGGTTGATGTCAATCTGGGCATTCGCGACCGGCGTCGTCTGACCGCCGGAGAAAGCGTTCGGCTGGCTCGCCGAATTCTGTGTATTGACCGATACGGATAGATTGCCGTGGGCCACGGCACAGGCATCAAGCAGCACCGACTGGTTCATCACCACGGAGCCAGTCCGGCTATTAACGATCACCTTGGCCGCTGTCTGCATCGGTCGCACTTCGAGATTTTCCAGACGCCCGATGAAAGCGACGCGATCGTCGCTGGACAATGGCGCACGCACCCGCACCATGCGGCCGTCCAGTGCGCTGGCCGTTCCGGGCGCAACACGATTAATCGCTTCGACGACGCGCTGCACGGTACCGAAATCCGTATCGTTGAGTTCGAAGTGAACGAAATCGCCCTGCCCCACCAACGTCGGCACGGCGCGTTCGACCGTGGCGCCGTTGGCAATGCGGCCGGCGGAAAGATGATTGACCGTCACCTTGGAGCCGGCACCGGAAGCGCCTGCGCCGACCACCACGACATTACCCTGGGCCATGCCATAGACCTGACCGTCAGCGCCCTTGAGGGGCGTAAGCACCAGAGTGCCGCCCTTGAGTGACTTGGCATTACCGATCGACGACACCGTCACGTCGATCTGCTGGCCTGGCTGCGCAAACGGCGGCAGGCTGGCGGTGACCATTACGGCGGCGACATTCTTGAGCTGGAGCGAACTGGCACCTGCCGGCAGATTGGTGCCCATGTTGGACAACATGTTCAGCACGGCCTGTACGGTGAAGGGCGTTTGCGTGGTCTGGTCACCGCTGCCGTCGAGGCCGACAACAAGGCCGTAGCCGATCAACTGGTTGTTACGCACGCCGGCGATCGAAGCCAGATCCTTGAGCCGCTCGGCACGCGCCGCATCGCTGACCAGCAGGCCGGCCAGGATCGCCATCACCACCATCAGCGCCTTCTGGATACCACTCATGCCATTCATGTTCAGATCACCCTCAGAAAGGCAGTACGCTCAGGAAGAAGCGGCCCAGCCAGCCCATGACCTGGGCGGTATCGACGAAACCATTCGCCTTGAATTCAAGCCGCGCATCGGCGACCTGAGTCGAATTCACCGTGTTTTGTGCGGTGATCATGGAGGGATTGACCACCCCGGAGAAGCGTACGAACTCCTCACCCTCCTTGAGACCGATCTGCTTCTCGCCGGAGACCAGCAAGTTGCCATTGCCGAGCACCTCAATGACGGTGCAGGTCAGCGTCGAGCGGAAGGCATTGGCCGAGGTATTCGAGCCGCTACCGTCAAAGTCGGTCTGGTTGCCGGCATTCAGGCTGACGCCCTGGAAGGTCTTGAAGGGCAGCCCGGCGATGAGCGGCGTAGTTACATCAACCGAACTGTCGCGCTTGGCCTTGGTTTCGGAATTCTTCGAAGCGGAGGTGTTCTCGACAATATTGATCGTGATCGTGTCGCCGACATAGCGTGCGCGACGATCCTCGAACAGGGGACGGCTGCCGCCCATGTTGTAGATTGCACCCTGGGTCGCATACACATCGGAACGCGGTTCAGGACGCGCCGTCATCGGCTGATGCACCATGGTCGACGGGGTCGTGGTCACGCAGGCCGACAGCATGGCAGCGGAGAGCATGGCGAAAAGAAGGCGCGTACCCATTTGATCAATGCCTCTCTTACATCTGCACCAGACGCCCCAGCATGGCGTCGGATGTCGTCACCACCTTGGAGTTAACTTCATAGGCGCGCTGGGTCTGGATCATGGTGACCAGCTCTTCGGCCACATTCACATTCGAGTTTTCGACGTAGCCTTGATTGATCAGACCGGCGCCATTCAGGCCCGGTGTATTCGGCGTCGGCGCGCCGGACGAGGCGGTTTCGACAAACAGATTCTCGCCCATGCTCTGCAGACCGCCGATATTGACGAAGGTGGCGAGCTGGATGGTGCCGACCTGGGTCGGCGTATTGTTGCCCGGCGTCGTCACGCTGACCACGCCATCGCGGCTGATCGAGACCGTCAGTGCGTTGGCCGGCACCGTGATCGCCGGCGACAGGGGATAGCCACTGGAGGTCACGACCTGGCCGGTGTTGTCTTTCTGGAAGGCACCGTCGCGAGTGTAAGCGAGCGTGCCGTCGGGCATCTGGATCTGAAAGAAACCCTCGCCGTTGATGGCCATATCGAGGGGGTTCTGTGTCTGCTGCAGCGTGCCTTGGGTATAGATGCGCTCGGTGGCGACAGGGCGCGTACCGGTACCCAGCTGCAAGCCGGACGGGATCTGGGTCGTCTGGGTAGACTGCGCACCGGGCTGACGCATGGTTTGATAGAGGAGATCCTCGAACACCGCGCGCGAGCGCTTGAAGCCGTTGGTGCTGACGTTAGCCAGATTGTTGGCAATGACGTCGAGGTTGAGCTGTTGAGCGTCAAGGCCGGTCTTGGCAATCCAGAGCGAACGAATCATGTTTTATCTTCTTTCCTAGCTGACGGTCAGTATCTGGGCCGCAGCCTTGTCGTTGGTTTCGGCGCTGGACATCAGCTTCACTTGCATCTCGAACTGGCGGGCTAGCGAAATCATGCTGACCATCTGTTCCGCCGCATTGACGTTACTACCCTCGACATAGCCGGTCGTCAGACGCACGTTCTCGTCTTGCGGCGCCGGCTGATTGGTGTTGAGGCGGAACAAACCATCCGCGCCGCGAACCAGCGTACTCTCGTCCGGATTGACCAACTTGATGCGACCGACCGCACTGGTGGTGCGCAAGCCGGTCTGCGGAATCACCGACACCGTGCCGTCGCGGCCGATCGAAATCTGCTGATCCGGTGGAATCGAAATCTGACCGCTGTCGCTGGCAACAGGCAGCCCGCTGCGGGTTTGCAGGATGCCATTGACATCGACCTGCAGCTCGCCCATGCGGGTATAGGCTTCGGTGCCATCCGGCGCAGTCACGGCGATCCAGCCCTTACCCTGAACCGCAACGTCCAGCGGGCGGCTGGTCAACATCAAGGGGCCACCGGTGTAATCGGTATGAGTGCTCGCGTCGACAGCAAATGCGCGCGTCGGCAAAGCCGTCGGCGACTGCACCTGCACTGCACGCAGGCGATGCTCCTCGGCCCGATAACCCGGCGTCGAGACGTTGGCCAGATTGTGCGCGATGGAAGCCTGACGGCTCATCGTGCCCGATGCGCCGCTCATTGCCGTGTAAAGAAGACGATCCATCTGCGATCAGCGTCTCAGTTGATTAACGGAGGTTGACCAGCGTCTGGAGAATCTGGTCCTGCGTCTTGATGGTCTGCGCATTGGCCTGGTAGGCACGCTGCTGCACGATCATGTCAACCAGCTCGGCGGTCAGATCCACATTCGAATCCTCGACCGTGGACGACTGGATCACACCCAGATTGCCTTGGCCCGGGGCGCCGACAATCGGCTGGCCGGAATCGGCGGTTTCGCGCCACAGATTGCCGCCGACATTCTGCAAGCCGTTGGGGTTCTGGAAGGTCGCCAGCACCAGACGGCCCATGTCACGCGTGCGGCCGTTGGAGTACTGACCTTGAATGGTGCCATCGGACGACACTGCCACGCCGGAAAGACGTCCGGAAGTGTAGCCATCCTGGTTCAGTGCGTTCACGCCGAAGTCCTGACCGTACTGGGTCGAGCCTTGCAGATCAACGGTAAAGGTGAGATTGGCAGCGCCAGTGGTGGTGGCCAGCGGATAGCCGGTAGCCGGCCACAGGGTCAGCGGCATTGCAGGCGTGCCGGTCAACGCGCCCGAAGCATTGAAGTTAAGCGTGATGGGACCGGTTGCGGCCGCATTCACGGTCGGATCGTTCAGCGTCGTCGAGTCGCCGTCGAGCTGGGTGTACATGCTCCAGGTGTTGGCCGTCGCCGACTTCACGAAATACATCTGGAAGTTGTGCGGATTGCCGAGGCTGTCATAGACGGTCTGCGTGGTGGACGAGGTGTAGCTGAGCGGATCGGTCGGATCGAATGGAGCATTCGCCGGCACACCCTTGCGCGAGTCGAGATTGAGGCCGATTTCGCTGGTGGTGGTGGCGTTCGGGTCGATCAGCGAGGTGTCCAGCTTGATCCCGCCCGGCTGGCCGCTGTCGGGCACGATGCCGGTGGCCGGATCAGCCTGCAGACCGGTCAGGTAAAGGCCGGCCGAATTGACGATATAGCCGTCCTTGTTGATCAGGAACTGACCGTTACGCGTGTATGAAGCATTACCTGCAGAAGTCCCCGAGGCATCGGACAGGCGATAGAAGCCGCCGCCATTGATCGCTAGATCCAGCGGATTGCCGGTGGTGGTGAGATTGCCCTGGGTGAACTGCTGGAACACCGAGGACATGTTCGCGCCGATACCAATCTGCGACGCCCCCGTCCCGTTCAGGGAGGCGGCATAAATATCCGAAAACTGGGCATTCGCGCCCTTGAAGCCGACCGTGCCGGAGTTGGCGATATTGTTGCCGATCGTGTTCAGCGCGTTGGACGAGACGTTGAGACCGCTCAGACCTTGTTGGAATGACATTTTTTATCTCCTGAAATCGGATCAGATGATCTGCTTGAGATCGTCGAGCGAGAAGCGGCCGAAGTTGCCGACATCAATACCCAGATCACCCGTGCTGGCATTGCGCACCACACCGCTGATGTAGCCGAACTGCAGCGGCGTCACCTTGACGTCGCTATTACCTTGAACGGCAGTCACGTTAAAGGTGTAATTCCCTGCCTCCAGCGCCTTGCCATCGGAGTCCTTGCCGTCCCAGACGAAGTTCTGCACGCCCGCATCCTGATCTTCCAGGCTGACGGTACGAACGATATTGCCATTGCCGTCCTTGATCTCAATCTTGACGCGGTCTGCACCGCTGACCAGATCGTAGCCACCGATCGCACCGGACTCGGTAAGAGCCAGATTCTTGCCCTCCACCAGCGCACCATGGCCAACCAGTGCCGCAGCCTGCAAGGCCTGTTGCGTACTGCTGGTGTTCATCATCGAAGTCAGGGTCGCGTTGAGGCGCTCAATGCCGTCAACCGTACTGATTTGCGCCAGCTGCGAGGTCATCTGCGCATTGTCCATCGGGTTCAGCGGATCCTGGTTCTTGAGCTGCGTGGTCAGCAGCGTCAGGAAACGCGTCTGCTGATCCTCGGTCTTGCTCGTCGAAGTGTTGCGATTGTTCTGCGAGTTCAGCTGATCGACGATCGAGCCGGTGTTATTGACGTTACTGGTAGCCATGTGCGCTTCCCCTCATCACTGACCGATGGTCAGCGTCTTTTGCATCAACGCCTTGGCGGTGTTCATCACCTCGACGTTATTCTGATAGGAGCGAGATGCCGAAATCATGTTCACCATCTCCTCCACCACATTTACATTCGGCATGCTCACCATGCCTTTTTCATCGGCCGCCGGATTGCTCGGGTCATAAACCTGGCGCATCGGCGCTGCGCTCTCGACTACCTGAGACACGCGCACCCCCATCGACCCAACCGCCGCGCCCTGTTCGCCCATCGGCACCGCCTTGAAGACGACCTGCTTGGAACGGTATGGCTTACCATCGGCACCGACGATACTGTCCGCGTTGGCAAGGTTGCTCGCCGTCGTATTGAGGCGAGCCGACTGTGCAGTCAGCGCGGAACCGGAAATTGCGAAAACATTGCTAAGGCTCATGTCCTACCTCACGAAGTCGCTTGCAGAGCCGTACGCAAATCGCCCAGACGCGTACGAACCACGGTAATCAAGGTTTCGAACTGCAGCGCGTTCTCGGCGAAGTCGGCGCGCTCGATATCCATGTTCACCGTATTGCCGTCGACAGCCCCCTGATACTCGCTGCGATACTTCAGATCGGCGTTGTACGGCGCACCCGGCTCGCCCTGAATGTGGCGCATCGAGGTCTGATTCATCTGCAGCGCACCGCCACCCTTGCCGGCCATGACATTGCCCAGCGTGGTAGCGAAATCGAAGTCGCGCGCCTTGTACTGCGGCGTGTCTGCGTTAGCAATATTCGACGCGAGCACTTCCTGGCGATAGGCGCGCAGGTTCATCGCGGTGCGGATGGTGCTGAGTTCGCTGTCGAGACGATCGATCATGGTGCCAACCAAAAAAACATTAAAGGTTTTACTGCACGGGTCGTAATGCACGGTCCGTGCCAGGTCGTCGCGCTTTAAGGAGTAACAGGTAAAAGCTGGGATTCTCCGGGCTTAAGGGGTCGTTCGCCGCGCCTTCGGCAAGACGCGGCCTGCGTTATTGCCGCCCGCACCTTACCTTGCAGGCGGCAACGGCAAACTTTGCCGCCGCAAGAACGGCAAAGCGATGCCCCGTTTTCGATGCCGAGGAAAGCGCCGCTAAACCGCCGGTCGTCATGCTTGCCTCGGTGCCCTGCCCATGTTTGAATCGAGGCATGCTGAACCAACCGATTCGCCGTCTCTTGATCGCCCTGCTGGTCCTGACCAGTCTCGCCGCCCACGCTCAGGACGACGTGCAAGCAATCCGCACCGCTATTGAAAACTATCTGCGAGGCCAGACTTCCGGCCTGCCGGGACAGGCCAGCTTTACGGTGAGCCCGCTCGAGGGCGCCAACGGGCGGCCGCCGTGTCCGTCGTTCGACATCAGCATGGCGCCAGGCGCCCGCAGCATCGGCCGCAGCACGGTACTGGTACGCTGCCGCAATGCCAGCAACTGGGCGATCTATGTACCCGTACAGATCAAGGTCGTCACCGAATACATCGTTACCACGCGGCCGCTCAACCAGGGACAGTTGATCGGGGAAAGTGACCTCACTACCCAGAGCGGCGACCTCGGCAATCTGCCAAACGGCGTACTGCTCGACGCCTCGCAGGCGCTTGGTCGAATTGCGGCGATCCCTATTCCCGCCGGCAAGCCACTCCTCACCGACCTGTTGCGCCAGCCGCCGGTCATCCAAGCCGGCCAGACCGTCAAGGTGGTGTCGCGCGGCCCGACCTTCGAGGTCTCCAATGAGGGCCGGGCCCTGACCGCGGCGGCCGACGGCAAGGTCGTTCAGGTGCGCCTAAACAATGGCCAGGTCGTCAGCGGGCTGGCGCGCCAGGGCGGGATCGTTGAAATCTCTTTTTAATGCCGGAGCAAAACGGTAAGATGGAGGCACGCGACTTGCATGCATCCATTTGCTGCCTTTTTGGCCGCATCAGCAAGATTTCCTCAAGTTTTTCGCGGACTTGCCGTAAAGCAGATAAGTCCCGCATTTAAAGGATTGCCGTGAAGATCGACTCCAACAAACCTGCCGGCACGCCGAGCTCCCCTAGCGGGGCGGCTCGCACTCGTCCCAGCCAGGCTGGAGCGGCAGCGGCACCTGCCAAATCCGCCAGCCAGTCCACCGAAGCCACCTTGAGCGGCGCCCAGTCCGTTGACAGCGTGCTCGCCAGCACCCCGATCGTGGACACCGAGCGCGTCGCCGAAATCAAGCGCGCGATCGCCGAGGGCCGCTTCCAGGTCAATCCGGAACGTATCGCCGATGGCCTGCTGCAAAGCGTGCGGGATATGCTCGCGACGGGGCGCTAAGTCGGTTTCATGTCCTCTGCCCTGCTTGGTGCCATCTCCGCGGAAACGGCGGCTCTGCAGCAGTTCGTTGCGGTGCTTGAAGAGGAGCAAAGGCTGCTCATCGGCGGTGATGCCGACACGGTATTACCGCTGATCGAGACAAAGACCGGCCTGATTGCCGCACTCGGCAATGCCGGCCAGCAGCGCGAGGCGGCCTTGCGCGAACTCGGCGTCGAAATTCGCAAGGACGCCATGGAGACCTGGTTTGCCCAAGCCCCTGCCGAGCTGCAAGCGCAATGGCAGGAGTTGCTGGCACTGGCGCAAACCGCCAATCGCCTCAACAATACCAACGGCCAACTGATCAATACCCGCCTGCAATACAATCAGCAGGCGCTATCTGTCCTGATGAGCGCCAGCGGCGGCATCGGCGACGACACCTACGGTCCTGACGGTCATAAGGCTGCCGGGACTGGTTCGCGCCCCCTCGGCAGCGCCTAAGGCACGCGCCTCTCCCCGCTTTTCTCCTTCCTCGGCCCCGGGGCCAAGCCCGGCCAGCGCGCTCGACACAGGTTCGACAGGGCTACATGGGCGGTGGATGTCCCTCAAAGAGGAACGGCTACGCCTTCGTCGGGTACCTGCGATTCAATGGTGATGGCCACGCGCCGATTGCGCTGACGTCCCGCCGGCGTAGAATTGTCGGCGACCGGACGCTGATCAGCGTAACCCGTCGCAGTCAGCAGACGTGCCTCGACGCCGTTTTCGATGAACAGGCGCACCACGCTCGATGCCCGTACCACCGAAAGCTCCCAGTTAGAAGGGAACAGCTGATTGCTGATCGGCGTATTGTCGGTATGCCCTTCGACCGTAATGGGAAAGTCGCTACCGGCGAGAATGCGGCCGACATTGGCGAGCACCACAATCGCCTTTTCGTCCAGCGTGGCCTGGCCTGGCTCGAACAGCACGCTGGCGTCAATATCGAGGGTGATCCCCAGGGCATTCTCCGTCACTCGCACCTGGCCGCTCTTGACCAGCGGATTGAGCGCGGCCATCAGCTGCTGCGCCATGCTGCGCATCTTTTCCTTGTTCTTGCGCTTCTGCTCTTCGACCTTGGGATTGCTGGGGCGGACCTGCGGCGGGGTGATCATCTGAGAATTCTGGGTGGTATTGACCACCTGCATGGCGCCTGCGGTAGTTCCCGGAATATTGCGGAAAGCCGAATTGATGGCGTCAGAGAGAACGCGGTACTTGCCCTCGTTGACCGACGAGATCGCGTACATCACCACGAAAAAGGCAAACAGCAGCGTAATGAAGTCGGCATAGGAGACGAGCCAGCGCTCGTGATTCTCATGCTCTTCCTCGTGCCGTTTGCGCCCCATCTTAGTGGCCGAAATACCCTTGCAAACGGCTCTCGATGATGCGCGGATTGTCGCCGTTGGCGATGCCGACGAGGCCGTCAATGTACATTTCGCGTATCGCTACCGTATTGGCGATACAGGCCATGAGCTTCTTGGCAACGGGCAGGAAAATCAGGTTGGCCGAGCCGACCCCGTAGATGGTGGCAACGAAGGCAACCGCAATACCGGCGCCGAGCTTGCTCGGATCAGACAGGTTTTCCATCACATGGATCAGGCCCATCACCGCGCCGAGGATGCCGATCGTCGGCGCATAACCGCCAGCAGCTTCCCAGATCTTGGCCGAGGCCTTGAGATGGTGCTCGTAGGTCCCCAGCTCGACGTCAAGCACTTCGCGCAGACGCATCGGTTCGGCACCGTCGACCAGCAACTGCAAGCCCTTGCGGACGAAGGGATCGCGCAGCGTGGCAATCTCGTTTTCCAGCGCCAGCAGGCCTTCCTTGCGCGCCAGACTGCTCCAGCGGGTCACCTGTTCGACCACGTTCTGATCGCCCCCCTTGGGTGGGAAGAAGACCCAGCGTGTCATCCCCAGTCCGCGCTTGAAGACGGAAAACGGACTCTGCAGCATGACGGCGCCGAGCGTGCCGCCGATGACGATAAGGAAGGCGGTCGGCTGTACCAGCGAGTTGAGATGGCCGCCTTCAAGCACCTGCCCGCCGACGATGGCCGCCAGCGAAATCAGCAGGCCGAGTATGCTGATCTTGTCCATGCCTTAATCCTCCGCCGGCTTGCGCGGCGGACGTCCGCGGCGCTTGGCGGTCGTTACCTTGCCGTCTTCACCCAAGACCTGGGCGCGCAGACGGGCAATCGCCTGGCTATGCAGCTGACATACTCTGGATTCGGTCACACCGAGCACCTCGCCGATTTCGCGCAAATTGAGCTCCTCCTCGTAGTACAGCGACATTACCAGCTTTTCGCGTTCGGGTAGGACCTCGATCGCCTTCACCAGGGCGCCTCGCATGTCGTCTTCCAACAACAGTGCGAGCGGATCCTGCGTCTCGCCCGTCTCGTGCCGGTCCAGAAATTCCTCGTCTCCGTCCCCATTGCGGCCGCCAAGATCTTCCAGACTCAGCAACTGATGACCGCGGGCCTCGCCGAGCAGACGCTGATAATCTTCAAGCGGCATTTCCAGCGTCGTGGCCAGCTCGGTTTCGGTCGGCTGCCTGCCATGCTGGTGTTCGAGCTGGACGATAGCGGCCTCAACGCGGCGCATTTCGCGGCGAACGCTACGGGGCACCCAGTCATTTTCACGCAGCCCGTCCAGCATGGCGCCGCGAATACGCTGTACTGCGTAGGTCTCGAACTGCGCGCCCTGCCCGTCCTCGAAGCGCCCGCAAGCATCCAGCAAACCCAGCATGCCGTTCTGAACGAGATCCTCGACCTGAACGCTGGCCGGAAGTCGCGCCATCAGGTGGAAAGCAATACGTTTGACGAGTGGTGCGTACTGTGTGACGAGCTGCTGCCGGTCAAGTACGCCATGGGCGGTATACATCGAGATCGAATCGAACGGCCGTTTTCGTGAGCCGACTATACCACCGAATTCTGCGGTCCCAGACTGGGCGCCATGCCCAGTGCGCTGGCCAGCTCGGCCATGTCGCCCGTATCCTGCACATGCATGCCCAAGCCGCTGTCGAGCAGCTCGGACAGCATGTCGGCCCGGGTCGGGTCGACCAGGCCAAGATAGCCCAGGCGCACGCCGAGATGCTCGAAGGCAACCTGCCGCAGATTGTTGAAAATGACGCGGGCTTCGTCGCGGCCGACCTTGCCGCTGACAAGAATCTGGAAATGGTCGCGCTGGTGGAACTGCGCCAGACGCTTGATTTGGGCGTAGGCCTGCATGATGCCGTTGCTCGCTGCGGTAACGGCGACTACCAGGTGCATAGCCTGCAACGCCAGCGTGCTGACCTGACCGGCACGCGATGCGCAGCAATCGATCAGCACGATGTCGTGTCCGTCGACGATCTGCTGGTAGAGATCGGCGATGCGTCGCGTCAACGGCAACTCGGCGTTGGCCAGGCGATCGACATTCAGCACACCGAGATTGCGATTGACCCGGCAGATCGCCTGGGCCAGCGTGACCTCTCCGCGCACAACCTGCAACAGGTCGGTACCGGGGCGTTCATGCAGCAGGCTGGCGGTATTGCGCGGCGCCGGATTTTCGTCCAGCAGCAGCACACGGCGGCCGCGCGCCGCCAAGGCGGTTACCGCGCCGGCCAGCAATTGCGGCCGGTTCTGCACTACGGCCGCGGCAGTCAGCGCTACGACCTGCGCACCGCGCGCGTTGAACAGACGGCGCAAGCCGGCCGCCTGATCGTGCGCATCCACCCGGATAGTACTCATGGCCTCAGTCTGCCTTAACGCTGAACACGCGCCATGGCTTGCGCTTCCCGGCTGTTGGCCACGGCCAAGCCGACTTCGTCATAGCGCAGGTGATGCGGCGACTCGTCGGCCGGCGTCTTGAAGCAGCGGTGCAGCAGATAGTTGCGATTAGGCAGGTGCAGATCCTCAGGCACGCGCTGGCCGCTGGCGATGTAGCTCATCAGCAGACCGTGGCGCACCACGGTGTCGATGGCCGGGGCGATGGTCGCAGCCTCATCCGTCTTGGTCAGGATGCAGCCAGCCAGATCCTCACCAGCGTAGGCACGCACGACGTCATCGAGCGTATCGCCGCGGCTGGTGGCGTTGAGCAGCAACAGGCGCTGCACCTGGCCGCTGCGCGCCAGCATGGCGGCCTGATCGGCGACCATGCGATCGCGCTGGCTCATGCCGACCGTATCGATCAGGACCATGTGCTTGTCGCGCAGGTCGGACAGGGTATGGCGAAGATCTTCACCGTCGCGTACGACGTGCACCGGCACGCCAAGGATGCGGCCGTAGATGCGCAGCTGTTCGTGGGCACCAATACGATAGCTGTCAGTTGTCAGCAGGGCCAGCTTGTCAGAACCGTAGCGCACCACACAGCGCGCGGCGAGCTTGGCGGTGGTGGTGGTCTTGCCGACGCCGGTCGGACCGACCAGCGCGAACACACCGCCACGATCGATCAGATCGCCTTCCGGGCCGAGCGTGCGCAGATTGCGACCAACCGCATTCCGCGCCCATTTGCGCGCTTCGGCAAGCTGCATGTCTTCCGGCAAGGCTTCCACCAGCTGACGGCCGAAGTGCCCCGAAAAACCGGCATCCAGCAACTCGCCCAGCAATTGTGCGCGCACCGGGGATTCACGGTTCATGCTGCCCCAGGCAAAACCGGCCAGTTGGCGTTCGAGCAGGCCGCGAATCAGGTGCATTTCATCCATCAACTGGGCGACCTGAGTATCGTTGGCCGAAGCCGGACGCGGCGCAGCTGTCTCGCTCGCACGTTCGGCGGGACGCTCCGGGCTACGGGCCGGCGCG
>DATMTO010000182.1:0-2321 GCA_035564055.1 Rhodocyclaceae bacterium
GGCCGCGATCCCCGGCGCGAGGGCTTGGGGGCTGCCTCGACGCTTTCCGCTTCCTGGTTCGCCGCAGCTTTCTCGGCGACGGGACGTGGGCCACCGCGGCGCGAGCGGGCAGGGCGCTTGGGCTTGCTGTCCTCCGCCGCATCGTCCGCAGCGGCAGGCGCAGCTCCGCCAGCAACATCGAGCCATTCGATCGGCTTCTGGATCAGTTTGACGATGGCGTCGAGATGCTTGCCGTCGGCCGGACCCACCAGCGTATAGGCGACGCCCGACCGGCCGGCGCGGCCGGTGCGGCCGATGCGGTGCACATAGTCTTCGGCATGCACGGGCACGTCGAAATTGAACACATGGCTCACCGCCGGAATATCGAGACCGCGCGCTGCCACGTCGCTGGCCACCATCAGGGTCAGCTTGTTGGCGCGGAAGGCATCGAGCGTTTCCGTACGGCTCTTCTGGTCCATGTCGCCATGCAGCGCGCCGACGCTATAGCCATGCCGCTCCAGCGACCGGGCGAGGGTCGCCACATCGCGCTTGCGATTGCAGAAGATGATGGCATTGGTCAGCCCCTCGGCCGCGTCGATGCGGGCGCGCAGGGCTTCGCGTTTGTCTTCGGGCTTGGACGAAACCTTGACCAGTTTCTGGTCGATCGTATCGGCCGTCGAATTCTGCCGCGCCACTTCCAGCCGGATCGGATCGCGCAGGAACTGGTTGACCAGCTTCTGCACTTCGGGCGGCATGGTGGCCGAAAACAGCAGGGTCTGCCGGCGGGCCGGCAAGAGGCTGCAAATCTTCTTGATGTCGTCGATAAAGCCCATGTCCAGCATGCGGTCGGCTTCGTCGATGACGAGGATGTCGACGCCGGTCAGCAGGATGCGGCCGCGGCCGAACAGGTCCAGCATGCGGCCCGGCGTGGCGATCAACACGTCAACGCCGCGATCCAGCTTCTTGATCTGGTCATCGAACGACACGCCGCCGATCAGCAGGGCCATGTTCAGCTTGTGGTTCTTGCCGTATTTCTCGAAATTCTCGGCCACCTGCGCCGCGAGTTCGCGCGTCGGTTCGAGAATGAGCGTGCGCGGCATGCGCGCACGAGCCCGGCCGCTTTCCAGCAGCGTCAGCATCGGCAGCACGAACGACGCCGTCTTGCCGGTGCCGGTCTGGGCAATGCCGATAATGTCCTTCTTCTGCAGGACATGGGGAATGGCCTGCGCCTGGATTTCGGTAGGCTTGGTGTAGCCTGCAGCCACCACCGCCTCGGTAACTTTGCTCGAAAGGCCCAGCCCGGAAAATTCGTCGGTCAAATTCAGTCGTTCCACTCAAAGCTGTTGCCCGATGCAGGATCCGCTCGAAACATTCAAGGCGGCGCACCGGGAAGAAGACCGCAAGCAACGCATGCGGATCACGCGGTTTGCGTCAGCGGCGGACTGGGAAGGCAATCACACAAACAATCCGCCTACGAGGCGGCCACGATACGCGAGAGCAACACGTGCTGGTCGGCGAGTGGCCCTGAGGCACCTTCAGCAAAGGCGGACTGTGTCAGTAAAACCAGCCGTCGAGCCGGAAATGCTCCAGCGGCGCGGACCATAGCGCAAAGACCTTTCAAGTCAACGGCCTTGCAGGATTTAGCCTTAACTGCCCGCTTTATGCTGGCGTCTTAAATATCGAGATCGGTCACGAAGGCCGCATTCTCCTGGATGAACTCGAACCGCGCCTCGGGCCGGTTGCCCATCAGGCGGTCGACGCTGGTCTTGGTCGCATCGACTTCATCGAGCACCTTCACCTGCAGCAGCGTCCGCGTCTTGGGCGACATGGTCGTTTCGCGCAAATGCGCATAGGGCATTTCGCCCAGGCCCTTGAAGCGGGTGATGTCGACCTTGCCCTTGCCGGTGAATTCGGTCTCCATCAACTCGTTCTTGTGCGCGTCATCGCGCGCATAGAGCGTCTTGGGCCCCTGCGAGATGCGGTAGAGCGGCGGCAGCGCCAGGAACAGATGCCCGCCATCGATCAGCTTGGGCATTTCCTGGAAGAAGAAGGTGATCAGCAGCGAAGCGATATGCGCGCCGTCAACGTCGGCATCGGTCATGATGATGATCTTGTCATAGCGCAGATCATCTTCGCGATACCGGTCGCGCGTGCCGCAGCCCAGTGCCTGGATCATGTCGGCGATCAATTGGCTCGCCGCCATCTTCTCGCGGCTGGCGCCCGCGACGTTGAGGATCTTGCCGCGCAGCGGCAGCACGGCCTGGCTGGCCCGGTTGCGCGCCTGCTTGGCGGAACCACCGGCCGAGTCGCCTTCGACGATGAACAGTTCCGCGCCCTGCGCC
>DATMTO010000183.1:0-3525 GCA_035564055.1 Rhodocyclaceae bacterium
GTCCCATTTCGGGCCTTGGGTGCGCCAGCATTTCAGCGCGAGTCGGGTTTTGCCGAGCAGCGCGTAGGTCAACGCCACAAGCCGTGCGGGAATGTAGTTGAGGACATCGTCGATTTTTGCCGCGGCCCAGCCGAAACGCTCGAAGCGTTCGTTGCGATAACCCCACATCGCGTCGAGGGTGTTGCTCAGACGATAGAGCACCACGCCCGGCACACCGGCCACGACAAACCAGAAGATTGCAGCGAACACCGCATCGCTGCCGTTTTCCAGCACCGACTCGGTGGCGGCACGGGCGACAGCCGTGCTGTCCAGCTCACTGGTCTGACGGCTGACCAGGTAACCCACGCGCTTGCGCGCCTCTTCCAGGTCATCGCTGCGCAAAGCCTTGGCCACCGGCTCGACGTGCTCACCGAGACTGCGCATGCCGAGGGCGCAATACAGCGCGATGATCTCGACAACCCAGCCCACATAAGGCGCCCAGGACAATGCCGTGGCAATTAACGTCAATGGCAGCACCGCGATCACCCAAGCAGTGACACCATGGCTGCGCCACCCACGCCCGCCGGTGTTGAAACGTTGCTCGATGCGCCCGGCAAAATTGCCGAACGCCACCAGTGGATGCCAGCGCTTCGGTTCACCCAGCAGCGCATCCAGCGCGACCGCGGCGACACTCAACAACGCCACACTCATTGACTCACTCCCCAGAAATTTTCATACAGCAGCTCATTGAGCGGACGCGCCTGCGCCCACCCTTCGAGTACCAGCATCGGCGCCGGATAGAATTCCTTGACCGGCCCCAGGCAAAGCACTGCCAGCGGCTTGGCCCCGGCCGGCAGTTTCAGCAGATCGGCCAGCGCCTGCGGCTCGAACAGCGACACCCAGCCCATGCCCAGGCCTTCGGCGCGCGCGGCCAGCCACAGGTTCTGGATCGCGCAGGACAATGAGGCCATGTCCATTTCCGGCAGCGTGCGACGACCGAAAATGTGTCGTTCACGATCGTCCATCAAGGCTGCGACCAGCACTTCTGCGCAGTCATTGATGCCTTCGACCTTGAGCTTCATGAACTCGTCGCTGCGCTCGCCCAGGGCTTGAGCGGTGCGCACGCGTTCTTCTTCAACCAGGTTCTGGATCTGGCCACGCAAAGCGCGGTCGCTGATGCGGATGAAGCGCCACGGCTGCATCAGGCCGACGCTCGGCGCCTGATGCGCGGCCTCCAGCAAACGACGCAACAATTCAGGCTCGACCGTGCCGCCGCTGAAGTGGCGCATGTCGCGACGTTCGGCGATGGCGCGGTAGACCGCTTCGCGCTCGGTTTCAGTGAATGCGTTGTCGGTCATGGCACCAACAGTGCGGCAATCGCCGACGGATTCGATGGAAAGTAAAAATGCACGTACGAGGCGGTCATCCGCCCTTGCCGATACACCGCTTCGGCACCGCGCCCGCCGTTGGGGCTGTGGCCACGGGCGATTGGCGTCAGTTCGGTGGTGGTCAGGGAGTGGTGATAGGTGTGGCCGCGCAACAGGCCTTCCGGCAGGTCGACCTCTTGCAAGGCCAGCGCGGCGAGGCGCTTTTGCATCACGGCATCGCCACTCAACAGGCCGACCAGGTCAGCGCGGGTGCCTTCGACATCGGTCAGCGAGCCGAGCAGGTACAGCATGCCGCCACATTCGGCGAGCAGCGGTTTGCCAGCGGCGTGATGCGCGCGGATCGCGTTGAGCATGTCGGCGTTCTGCGACAAGGCAACGTGGTGCAATTCCGGGTAGCCGCCGGGCAGGTACAAGCTGTCGGCGTCGGGCAATTGCGCATCGCGGATCGGCGAGAAGAAACTCAACTCGGCGCCCATCGCCCGCAACAGATCGAGACTGGCACCGTAGGTGAACGCGAAGGCTTCGTCGCGGGCAACGGCAATTCGCACGCCTTCGAGCAACTTTTCAGTCTCAACGATTTCTGGCGCGGCGAATTCCACGGCCGGCGGCAGCGCTACCTCGCAGGTGCCGGCCAGCGCTTCGGCGGCGGCGTCGAGGCGCACGTCGAGGTCATTGAGTTCGCTGGCCTGCACCAGACCGAGATGACGGCTTGGCAGTTCGATCCCGGTTTCACGGGACAGCGCGCCGTACCAGCGCAGGCCTTCGGTCAGGCTGCCTTCGAGCAATTGCGCATGGCGCACGGTGCCAACGCGGTTGGCCAGTACCCCGGCGAACGGCAGGTCCGGCTGATAACGCGCCAGGCCCAGGGCCAGTGCGCCGAACGTTTGGGCCATCGCGGTACCATCGATCACGCCGAGCACCGGCACGCCGAAATGCCGCGCCAGATCGGCGCTCGACGGCGTACCGTCAAACAAACCCATCACGCCTTCGATCAGGATCAGATCCGCTTCGGCGGCGGCCTCCCACAACAGACGTCGACTTTCCTGCTCGCCGACCATCCACATGTCCAGTTGATAGACCGGCGCACCGCTGGCGCGCTCGAGGATCATCGGATCGAGAAAGTCCGGACCGCACTTGAACACGCGAACCTTGCGCCCCTGATTGCGATGCAAACGGGCCAGCGCGGCGGTGACGGTGGTCTTGCCCTGACCGGAGGCCGGCGCGGCGATCAGTACCGCCGGGCAGTGACGTGGTTGATTCAAAGTTCGACGCCTTTCTGCGCTTTGATGCCGGCCTGGAAGGCGTGCTTGATCATGCCCATTTCGGTGACGGTGTCGCCCATCTCGATCATTTCCGGCTTGGCGGCGCGACCGGTGACGATCACGTGCTGCATCGGCGGGCGGGCCTGCAGATCGCTGAGCACCTGATCCAGATCGAGGTAACCGTGCTTGAGGGCGATGTTCAGTTCATCGAGCACCACCAGACCGATCGACGGATCACGCAGCAGCTCGCGGGACACTTCCCATGCAGCTTCGGCGGCGGCGATGTCACGCTGGCGGTCCTGGGTTTCCCAGGTGAATCCCTCACCCATCACATGGAAGCGCACCTGCTCCGGGAAGCGGCGAAAGAACAGTTCCTCACCGGTGCTGTTACGGCCCTTGATGAACTGCACCACGCCGCACTGCATGCCGTGACCCATGGCGCGGGCGAGCATGCCGAACGCCGAGCTGCTTTTGCCTTTGCCATTACCGGTCAGCACCAGCACCAGGCCGCATTCGTCTGGCGAATTGGCGATGCGCTCGTCTATCACGGCTTTTTTACGCTGCATGCGCGCGAGGTGACGCTCGTCGCGTTCGGGGGAATCAGTCATGGGGAAGCTCTCCGTTGAGGCTGGATCACGGCGGGCAGGCACAAGAATAGACGGCAACAAGCCTGGCATCGCCCACCGTGATGCCGCTGGATGGATCAGGCCGGTCTCCGGGCTCATGAGCGGCTGGTGCCTGGCTGCGCGCCTTCCCGCTGTTAAGCAGTGGCATCCGACGCAGCTTTTACTCATTTACCGTTGCGGGGGCAGCGCCGGGATCGTGAGGGTTCATCACTTGAAGACCCGCCTCACCGGCTTCCCTGTTTCACTCTGTCGACATGCGCCACAGAGCAC
>DATMTO010000184.1:0-2543 GCA_035564055.1 Rhodocyclaceae bacterium
GCCAGCAGCAAGCTGATCCACGGCGGTCTGCGCTATCTCGAACAATATGCCTTCGGCCTGGTGCGCGAATCCCTGCGCGAGCGCAGCATCCTGCTCAAGATCGCCCCGCACCTGACCCGCTCCTGTCGCTTCGTGCTGCCGCACAACCCCGGCCAACGCCCTGCCTGGCTGATGCAGGCCGGGCTCTGGCTCTACGACACGCTGGGCGGGCCGGACAGCCTGCCCGACGCCACCCGCATCCGCCTCGACGACGGCTCTGACTGGGCGGCTCCGCTACGCGCCGGTTTCGAGCAGGGCTTTCTCTACTTCGACGTGCAGGTCGACGACGCGCGCCTGGTCATCCTCACCCTGCGCGACGCCGAAGCCCACGGCGCCGACATCCTCACCCACACGCGCTTCCTCGGCGCATCGCGGCAGGACGATCTTTGGCAGATCCGCCTCGAAGCCGACGGCGCCACCCGCGTTACCCATGCCCGCGCCATCGTCAATGCCGCCGGCCCCTGGGTCAGCCGCGTACTCGACACGCTCTGCGACGCGCGCGAACAGCCGCATCCCGGCGTGCAGCTGGTGCGCGGCAGCCATATCGTGGTGCCGCGCTGTTACGAAGGCGATCACGCCTACACCCTGCAGAACGACGACGGCCGCATCGTCTTCCTGCTGCCCTTCCAGCGCGATTGGACGATGATCGGCACCACCGACGTGCGCACCGATGCGCCGGAATATGCGCCGCAGGCGAGCATCGAGGAGATTACCTATCTCTGTCGCGCTGCCAGTCGTTACCTCAGGCATCCGGTCACCGAGAAGCAGATCGTCTGGACCTTCGCCGGCCTGCGCCCGCTCTATGACGATGGCAAGCACAATCCGTCCGCCGTCACGCGCGACTACCGGTTGGTGCTGGACAAGCATGCGGCGCCGCTGCTCTCGGTATTCGGCGGCAAGCTGACCACGCACCGCCACCTGGCCGAGGCGGTGATGGAAAAGCTGGCGCCGTGGTTTTCGCACCTCGGCGACAGCTGGACGGCGGCAACGCCGCTGCCGGGCGGCGCCAGCGACGGTAACGACTTCAGCGCCGCCACGGCGGAATTTTTCCAGACCTTCCAGCACCTGCCGGAGGCAGTCACCGCGGGCTTGTGGGCGCGCCACGGCACGCTGGCCTTTGAACTGCTCGCCGGCGTAAACCATGCCGCCGATCTCGGCGAGGACTTCGGCGGCGGCCTCACCGAACTCGAAACCGTGCACTTCATGCGCAACGAATGGGCCCACGATGTCGACGACATTCTCTGGCGCCGCACCAAGGCCGGTCTGGCGATGAGCGCCGCGCAGCGTGCGCGCTTCAATGAATGGTTCATCCATCACCGCCGGCAACGGGAAAGAGCGTTGGCATGAGCTACATCCTCGCGCTCGACCAGGGCACCACCTCTTCACGCGCCTTGGTCTTCGACGCCGACGGCAAGCTCTGCGGTCAGGCCCAACATGAGTTCGCGCAACACTTTCCGCAACCGGGCTGGGTCGAACACGACGCCATGGAGATCTGGCAGACCCAGCTCAGCACCGCGCGCGCGGCGATTCAGCAGGTCGGCATCGAGAACATCGCCGCCCTCGGCATCAGCAACCAGCGCGAAACCACCCTACTGTGGGACCGGCAAACCGGCCTTCCCCTGGCGCCCGCCATCGTCTGGCAGGACCGCCGCACCGCCGTCCATTGCGACGTCCTGCGCGCCGACGGCCTGGAGCCGGCGATACAACAGAAGACCGGTCTCCTCATCGACCCCTACTTCTCCGCCACCAAGCTGGCCTGGCTGCTCGACCACACCGCCGACGCGCGCTATCGCGCCGAGCGCGGCGAACTGGCCTTCGGCACCGTGGACAGCTGGCTGATCTGGCGCCTCACCGACGGCCGCCTGCACATCACCGACGCCAGCAACGCCTCGCGCACCCTGCTCTACAACCTGCACAGCGGCGACTGGGACGACGCGCTGCTCGAACTTTTCCGCATCCCGAGAAGCCTGCTGCCTGCCATCGTCGCCAGCAGCGGCATCGTCGGCGAAACCGATCCGGAAGTCTTCGGCCGTGCCATTCCCATTGCTGGCATCGCCGGCGACCAGCAGGCTGCCACCTTCGGCCAGGCCTGCCTCAAACCGGGCATGGCCAAGAACACCTACGGCACCGGCTGCTTCATGCTGATGAACACGGGTGCCCAACCGGTCGCCTCGCATCACCGCCTGCTCAGCACGCAGCTGTGGCGAATTGGGCAAACGCAACAGTACGCACTTGAGGGCAGCGTGTTCATGGGTGGCGCCATCGTCCAGTGGCTGCGCGACGGGCTGGGCCTGATCGGCGATGCCGCCGAGATCGAGCGGCTCGCCATGTCCGTCACGGATGCCGGCGGCGTGGTGCTGGTGCCGGCCTTCACCGGCCTTGGTGCGCCCTGGTGGAACGCCGAGGCACGTGGCACCCTCTTCGGTATGAGTCGCGGCACCACGCGCGCCCATATCGCCCGCGCCGCGCTCGATGCCATCGCCCTGCAATGCGCCGACGTGCTC
>DATMTO010000185.1:0-4156 GCA_035564055.1 Rhodocyclaceae bacterium
GGGAGTCTTGCTATCCTTGGCGCCTATGAGAATCCTGTTGGTCGAAGATGATGCCCTGATCGCAGATGGCCTTGGCGCCTCCCTGCGCAAGGCCGGTTATGCGGTGGATCATGTCGATAACGGCCAGGACGCGGATACGGCCCTGCTCGGGCAGGCTTACGATCTGCTGATCCTTGATCTCGGTTTGCCGCGGCTTTCCGGCATCGAGGTGCTGCGTCGCTTGCGTAGCCGCAAGTCACCGCTGCCGGTGCTGGTCCTGACGGCGCAGGACGGTATCGATGATCGCGTGCGCGGCTTGGATGCCGGTGCCGATGACTACCTGACCAAGCCCTTTGCACTTCCAGAGCTTGAAGCGCGTGTCCGTGCCTTGACCCGCCGCGGCACCGGTCAAGGGACGTTGATCGAAGTCGGCGATCTGGTTTTCGATCAGGTCGAGCGTGTCGTGAGGATCGGCAATCGGAGCGTCGATCTTTCCTCGCGCGAATTGGAGCTGCTCGAAGTGATGCTGCTGCGCGCCGGCCGTCTGGTCAGCAAGGAGCACTTGATCGACCACCTCTGCGCCTGGGGCGAGGAGGTCAGCACCAATGCCATCGAGGTCTATGTACACCGCCTGCGCAAGAAGCTGGAGCCCGGCGGCGTACGTATCTCGACCATGCGCGGCCTCGGCTACTGCCTGGAAAAGCCGAATGCCCACTGAAGCCCTGCGGCGCTTTCGCTGGCGGACGAGTTTCGATACGCTGCTGGCCGAAATCCTGCTGTGGTTGCTGATCATCCTGCTGATGGTGTGGTCCATTGGCGTCGTAATGATCTACAACGTTACCGGCAAGTTCGCCAACGAGCCGTATGACGTCGTCCTGGCGAACAACGCACAGGCGCTGGCTAATCTGGTTGGCTTCAGTGCCGGCCGCATCACCATCAACCTGCCGCGCGCGGCGCGCGAGATTCTGGTCACCGACTCGCAGGACAAGGTCTATATCCAGATCATCGACGCACATGGCGTGCTGCTGGTCGGCGATGACGTCATTCCCTGGGTGCCGCACGCGGAAAACGTCTTGCTCGACAAGGTGTTTTTGCGCGACGATGAGATCGGCGACGAGGATGTGCGCGTTGCCTGGCTGTTCAAGCGCGTGACGCCGGACGCCGAGCCTTTGCTGGTGCAGGTTGCGGAAACCCGGCACAAGCGCAGCGGGATGGCGGCGCGCATCGTGTCTTCCGTCATCGTGCCGCAATTCGTCATCGTGCCGATTGCTGTGCTGCTCATCTACTTTGCCGTCTCGCGCGGGGTGACGCCCTTGCATCGGCTGCAGGATGAGTTGCGACAGCGCCGTCCCAGCGACCTGACGCCGATCAGCCTGAAGAATATTCCGGCGGAGATTCGTCCGCTGATCGAGGCGCTCAACCAGACCATGGAGCAGCTTGACGAGAGCCTGTCCGAGCAGCGCCGCTTTGTCGCCGATGCTGCGCACCAGCTCAAGACGCCGCTGACCGGCTTGCGCACGCAGGCGGAGCTCGCGCTGCGCGAGGCGAGTCCGGAGCGCATGCAGATGCGCGTGAAGCAGATGTTGAATGCGGTCGAGCGACTGGCCGACATGACGCAGAAGCTGCTGGTGCTGGCGCGTGCCGAAGCCTTGAGTGAACACAGCGCCCTGATGGAACAGGTCGATTTGGCTACGCTGGTTCCCGAGGTGGCGCGCGAGTGGGCGCCCTACGCGATGAATAAACAGATCGACCTGTCCTTCGAAAATTTCAGCGCAGTCTGTTGCGTACGCGGCAACGCGCGATTGCTGCATGAGCTGTTTGCCAACCTTATCGACAACGCCATCCGTTACACCCCTGACGGCGGTAGTGTCGCCATCCTGATGGATCAGCAGGACGGCTTGCATGTGGATATTGAAGACAGCGGCATCGGCATTCCTGCTGAGGAACGCGACAAGGTGTTCGACCGCTTCTACCGCGTGCTCGGCACCCACACCGACGGCAGCGGCCTGGGTCTTCCCATCGTCAAGGAAATTGCGGCACTGCACCATGCGGATATTGCACTGCACGATTCCGTGCTCGGCGGCATTCGGGTACGCGTGACCTTTCGCGACGTAAGTCCTTAGTAAGTTCGTCCGCCTAGCATGCACAGCGTCCGGAAATATTCGGATTGCATGTCTATGCTTGGTATGCAAGATAACAATTACTAGGAGGAACCATCATGGCCGAACCCAGCAGTGGCGCCATTACCAAGGAGGAGCGGAAGGTCATCTTCGCTTCGTCGCTCGGCACCGTATTCGAGTGGTACGACTTTTATCTCTACGGTTCGCTGGCGGCCATCATCAGCAAGCAGTTCTTCTCCGGCGTCAACGAGACGGCAGCGTTCATCTTCGCCTTGCTCGCCTTCGCAGCCGGATTCGCGGTGCGTCCCTTCGGTGCCATCATTTTCGGTCGCCTCGGCGACATGATCGGCCGAAAGTACACCTTCCTCGTCACCATTCTCATCATGGGCATGTCCACGGCCATCGTCGGCATGCTGCCTAACTACGAGGCCATCGGCGTTGCGGCGCCGGTCATCTTGATCGTGCTGCGCCTGCTGCAGGGCCTTGCGCTCGGCGGCGAGTACGGCGGTGCTGCCACCTACGTGGCCGAGCATGCGCCGCATGGCAAGCGCGGCCTGTTCACCAGCTGGATTCAGACCACTGCGACGCTGGGCCTGTTCATGTCGCTGCTGGTTATCCTCGCCTGCCGCGAGATCTTGGGCAAGGAGTTCGAGGTCTGGGGCTGGCGCATTCCTTTCCTGATCTCGATCCTGCTGCTGGTGGTGTCGGTGTATATCCGTATGCAGCTGAACGAGTCGCCGGTCTTCCTGCGCATGAAGGAAGAGGGCAAGGCCTCGAAAGCGCCGCTGACCGAATCGTTCGCGCGCTGGGACAATCTCAAGATTGTCATCATGGCCCTGCTAGGCGGTACTGCCGGCCAGGCCGTGGTCTGGTACACCGGTCAGTTTTACGCGCTGTTCTTCCTGGTGCAGACCCTCAAGGTGGATGCGCAGACCGCCAACCTGCTGATCGCCGGTTCGCTGATCATCGGTACCCCCTTCTTCGTGATCTGCGGCGGACTGTCGGACAAGATCGGTCGCAAGCCCATCATCATGGCCGGTTGCATCATCGCCGCGCTGACCTACTTCGCGATCTTCAAGGGTCTGACGCACTATGCCAATCCCGATCTGGAAGCCGCCCAGCAGAATTCGCCGGTGACCGTGATCGCCGATCCGAGCAGTTGTTCCTTCCAGTTCAATCCGGTCGGCACCTCCAAGTTCGTGACGTCCTGCGACATTGCCAAGTCCTTCCTGGCGAAGAACAGCGTGAACTATGCGAACGTCGCTGCGCCGGTTGGTACCGTTGCCAGCATCCATATCGGTGAAACGGTGCTGAACTCCTTTGAAGGCAAGGCCTTGTCCAAGGATGAGCTGAAGAAGCAGACCGACGAGTTCAGCAAGGCCGCAGCCGCAGCCATCAAGGCCGCCGGTTATCCGGCCAAGGCGGATCCGGAAAAGATCAACAAGCCCATGGTGCTGGTGCTGCTGACCATCCTCGTGATCTACGTGACCATGGTCTATGGTCCGATCGCCGCATGGCTGGTTGAGCTGTTCCCGACCCGCATCCGTTACACCTCGATGTCGCTGCCGTATCACATCGGTAACGGCTGGTTTGGCGGTTTCCTGCCGACCACCGCTTTTGCCATGGTGGCGGCTACCGGCGACATCTACTACGGTCTGTGGTACCCGATCGTGGTGGCGTTGATGACGGCAGTGCTGGGTATCTTCTTCCTGCCCGAAACCAAGGACAGGGAAATCCATCACGTCTGAAACCGGCCGGGGCCGTCGTCTGGCGGCGGCCTCGGCGCAGTTTTTGAAAAAGACTCACGTTCTAACCTTGCTGTTTGGTCACATCTCGGCTATACTGCGCCCCTCTTTGGCCGGTTAGCTCAGTTGGTAGAGCAGCGGATTGAAAATCCGCGTGTCCTTGGTTCGATTCCGAGACCGGCCACCAGATTTCAACGCCAACCCTTCGGGGTTGGCGTTTTGTTTTGTGCGGCCGCTTTTACGCAAATTGCGCGGTCGACCCGTTGACCGAGCTAGGCGCACCTTGCGACATTGATTGTGAGTGCCTGCATG
>DATMTO010000186.1:0-3891 GCA_035564055.1 Rhodocyclaceae bacterium
CGGCGAGTTGGCCGAACCGTTCGCCATCAGCCCCCCCGCCGTAACCAAACACCTGAAGGTGCTGGAGCGTGCCGGCCTGATCACGCGCAGCCGTCAGGCGCAATGGCGGCCCTGCAAGATCGAGGCAAAACCCTTGCAGGACGCCTCGCACTGGATCGAGCAATACCGCCAGCTGTGGGAGGCGCGCCTCGACCGTCTTGAGGATTACCTCAAGGTGCTGCAGCTCAAGGAACAGGACAAATAACTTTCGTCAGGAGACAGCCGATGGATGACATCAACGACCGCAGCCGCAGCCTCAGCCTTACCCGCCTCCTCGACGCACCGCGCGAGCTGGTCTGGCAGGTCTGGACCGACCCGCAGCATGTGGTGAACTGGTGGGGACCGGACGGTTTCACCAACACCAACCAGTCCATGGATGTCCGCCCCGGTGGCTTGTGGCGCTTCGTCATGCACGGCCCCGACGGTACCGATTACAAGAACCTGATCCAGTTCATCGAGGTCGTAAAGCCTGAACGGCTGGTCTACGCACATCGCGGCGAGGATGAAACCGCCGACATCCACTTCCACGCCACCATCCTTTTCGAGGAGGCGGATGGCAAAACGCGGCTCTCCATGCAGATGGTCTTCCAGACCGCTGAAGAGCTGCGTCGCGTCGCCGACGAGTTCGGCGCGCGCGAAGGCGCAGTGCAACACCTGGGCCGCCTTGCGGCCTATCTCGAAACCATGGTCTGACAGGAGAACGACATGAAGAAGGTAGAACCCTATCTGCAATTCGATGGTCGCTGCGAAGAGGCGGTCGAGCTGTACAAGAAAGTACTCGGCGCCGAGGTGCTGTTCTCGATGCGCTTCAAGGACTCGCCCGATGAGCATCCCGAGGGCATGCTGCCGCCGGGCTTCGAAAACAAGATCATGCACCTGCACATGAAGATCGGCGAAAACAGTGTCATGGCCACCGACGGCGGCGGCTGCCAGGGCGAGAGCAAGGGATTCCATGGCTTCGCGCTGACCATTGCGCTGGACAGCGTTGCAGAAGCTGAACGCGTGTTCAAGGAGCTCTCGGCCGGCGGCCAGGTGACCATGCCGCTGATGGAGACCTTCTTCGCCAAGATCTTCGGCGTGTTCTCGGACAAGTTCGGTGTGCCGTGGATGGTCATCGTCGAAAAGCCGATGCAGGCGTGAAGCGGCATGGACCAGAAACCTACGGCCTTCGTCGCCCACCCATCCGATCATGAGATCGTGATCTCACGTGTCTTCGATGCGCCGCGCGAGCTGGTGTTCAAGGCCTGGACCGATCCCCGCCATGTCATGGCCTGGTGGGGGCCGCACGGCTTCGAGAACACCGAATGTGCGCTCGACCTGCGCGTCGGCGGCAATTTCTTTCTCAGCATGATCGGACCCGACGGCAAGGACTACCCTTGCCGCGGCACCTATGAGGAAATCGTCGCGCCGGCGCGCATCCGCTTCAGCGGCATCGCCGAGGACGGCCACGCCTGCGGTGCCGGATTGCCGCCGCACGCCATGGTGACGGTGGACTTCGCGGAAGAAGCTGACGGCAAGACGCGTCTCACCATCAATACGCGCATGCCCAATCCCGCCGCCAAGGCTGCCGCAGCACAGGGCGGCTACATCGTGGGCTGGACCGAAAGCCTGGATCGCCTCGCCCATTTCATTGCACCGCATCACTGAACGGAGCCCTCATGTTCAAGAAAATCTCGCTGCTCGCCCTCGGCATCATTGTCGGTCTGCTCATCGTCGCCGCCATGAAGCCGGACGAGTTTCGCGTCGAACGATCGATCAGCATCCAGGCGCCGCCGGAAAAAATCTTTCCGCTGCTCAACGACCTGCATGCATTCACCCGCTGGTCGCCCTACGAAAAACTCGATCCGGCCATGCAGCGCAGCTACAGCGGCCCCGCCAGCGGCCAGGGCGCCGTCTACGCCTGGAACGGCAACGACAAGGTGGGTGCGGGGCGCATGGAAATCATCAATGCGACACCTCCCGAGAGCGTGTTGATCCAGCTCGACTTCAAGGAACCCTTCGAGGCGCACAACACGGCCGCCTTCACGCTCAAGCCGGAGGGTGATGGCACTACGGTGACCTGGGCCATGCTCGGCCCGGCACCCTTTGTCTCCAAGTTGATGTCCATCTTCTTCAGCATGGACGCCATGATCGGCAAGGACTTTGAGGCCGGCCTCGCCAACCTCAAACGCATTGCCGAAACAAAATAAGGAAAACCGCCATGACCCAGCAGCAGATCTTCGTGAATCTTCCCGTCCGCGACCTGCCCGCCTCGCGCAAGTTCTTCGATGCGCTCGGCTACAGCTTCAATCCCGACTTCTCCAACGATGACGGCGCCTGCATGATCGTCAGCGAACACATCTACGTGATGCTGCTGACCGAGAAGTTCTTCGCCACCTTCACCAAGAAACCGGTGGTCGACGCCAGGCAAGGCACCGAGGTGCTGATTTGTCTGTCGGCCGAAAGCCGCGCCGCAGTCGACACCATGATCGAGAAGGCCTATCACGCGGGCGGCAGCATCACCAGCGAGCCGCAGGACTACGGCTTCATGTACGGCCACGGCTTTGCCGACCTCGACGGCCATCAGTGGGAAGTCATGTACATGGAACCCGGCGGCAAGCCGCAATAAGCCCACGCAAGACTCACTTCCCCGATACACACATCACCCAAGGAGAATCTCCATGAGTACCGGAACCGTTCGTCTCCATCGCGTGCTGCGCAGCACGCCCGAAAAAATCTATCGCGCCTTCATCGAGCCGGCCGCCCTGTCCAAGTGGCTACCGCCCTACGGTTTCACCTGCAGCGTGGAGCATCTTGAGGCCAAGATCGGCGGTACCTTCCGCATGGCCTTCAGCAATTTCGGCAGCGGCCACACGCACGCCTTCGGCGGCGAATATCGCAAGCTCGTGCCATTCGAACTGATTCAGTACACCGACAAGTTCGACGATCCCAACCTGCCCGGCGAAATGATCGTCACCGTAACGCTCAAGCCTGTGTTGTGCGGCACGGAGATCAATATCGAGCAGAGCGGCATTCCGGCGCAGATTCCCGCCGAGATGTGCTACCTCGGCTGGCAGGAATCTCTGGCACAACTCGCCACCTTGGTCGAACCGGATATTCCGGGCTGAACCATAACCGGCAGCCAGGGTCGACTGCGGCACAGGAAAGCCATCGCGTGCATGGGCTAGAATCGCGCGCATGCCAAGCGACTACAAGGGAAACAAGCAGCACCTGCCGCGCAAGCCCTGCGCGGTCTGCGGCCGCGCCATGGCATGGCGACGCAGCTGGGCGAAGAACTGGCATGAGGTGAAGTACTGCTCCGAGGCCTGCCGCAAGCACAAGGGCACTGCCTGAACCCATGGGCACGCTGCGCCACCTCGTCATCGTCCTTGGCGACCAGCTCGATGCCGACGCGCTCGCACTCGCCGACTTCGACCCGCTACAGGATGCCTTGTGGATGGCAGAGGTCGAGGAGGAATCTACCCACATCCCATCGGGCAAACAACGCACCGCATTGTTCCTCAGCGCCATGCGCCACTTCGCCGAGGCGCAGCGCGCACTCGGCCGGCATGTGCTGTACACAAAACTCGACGACGCCGGCAATACCGGCACCCTGGCCGGCGAACTACAACGGTCCATCGTCATGCGGCAGCCGCAGAAGCTGGTGCTCACTGCGCCCGGCGACTGGCGTGTATTGAAAGCGCTGCAGGCCGTCGCACGCGAAAATGATGTGCCGCTGGCGCTCAAGGACGATACTCACTTCATCACCACGGTACGGGAGTTCGCTGCCCACGCCAAAGGACGCAAGCAGCTGCGGCTGGAATATTTCTATCGCGAAGTACGCCGCAAGACCGGACTCCTGATGCAAGGCAA
>DATMTO010000187.1:0-6355 GCA_035564055.1 Rhodocyclaceae bacterium
GGGTTTGGCCCAGCAAGGGGCGCGCATCTTTGGTGCAGTCAGTGAAGAGCGCTTGCCGAACACCGTCTATTTCAGCATTCCCGGCATCGACGGGGAAACGCTGGTGGGCAAGCTGGACCGCGTCGGTTTTGCGGTGGCGAGCGGGGCGGCATGCTCTAGCGCCAACCCCGAACCGTCGCATGTGTTGCTGGCCATGGGCGTGGACGGCGACGTCGCGCGCGGGGCGGTACGTATCAGCGTGGGTGCCGCCACTACGCAGCAGCAGGTGAAGGATTTTCTCGTCGCACTCGACGGGATGGTTGTGCAATTAAGAGGGCTGACCGCCTTAGCAACATAGAAGCTGATTGAAAGACTGATTAGGCGAGAAGCCACAGGAGAACAAATAAATGAAACTACCCATCTACCTGGACTACTCGGCAACGACACCGGTTGATCCGCGCGTCGCCGAGAAGATGATTCCTTACCTGACCACGATGTTCGGTAATCCGGCATCGCGCTCGCACGCCTTCGGCTGGGATGCCGAGAAGGCCGTGGAAGAAGCGCGCCAGCACGTTGCCGAGCTGGTCGGTGCCGATCCCAAGGACATTATCTTCACCTCGGGTGCGACCGAATCGAACAACCTTGCCATCAAGGGCGCCGCGCACTTTTATGCCGGTACCAAGGGCAAGCACATCATTACCGTCTCGACCGAACACAAGGCTGTGCTCGATCCCTTCCGCGAACTCGAACGTGAAGGTTTCGAGGCCACCTATCTTGACCCGCAGCCGAATGGCCTGATCACGCTGGATCAGGTCAAGGCCGCGATTCGTCCGGATACCGTGCTGATCTCGGTGATGGCCGTGAACAATGAAATCGGCGTGATCCAGCCGATCGCCGAAATCGGCGAGCTGTGCCGCGAGAAGGGCATCATCTTCCACGTTGACGCTGCGCAAGCCACCGGCAAGATGCCGATTGACCTGGAGCAATTGAAGGTCGATTTGATGAGTTTCTCGGCCCACAAGACCTACGGTCCCAAAGGCATTGGCGCGCTGTACGTGCGTCGCAAGCCGCGTATCCGTCTGGAAGCCCAGATGCACGGCGGCGGCCATGAGCGCGGCCTGCGCTCGGGCACCCTGGCCACGCACCAGATCGTCGGCATGGGCGAAGCTTTCCGTATCGCCAAGGAAGAAATGACGACCGAGAACGAGCGCATTCGCATGCTGCGCGATCGCCTGCTCAAGGGCCTGCAGACGATTGAAGAAACCTACGTCAATGGCGACATGGAACATCGTGTGCCGCACAACCTGAACATCAGCTTCAACTTCGTCGAAGGCGAGTCGCTGATCATGGCGATCAAGGATCTGGCGGTGTCGTCGGGTTCGGCCTGTACCTCGGCCAGTCTGGAACCCTCTTATGTGCTGCGGGCCCTCGGCCGTTCCGACGAACTGGCGCACAGCTCGATCCGCTTCTCCATCGGCCGCTTCACCACCGAAGAGGATGTCGATTACGCCATCAAGCTGTTGCAGGGCAAGATCGACAAGCTGCGCGAACTGTCGCCGCTGTGGGAAATGTTCAAGGACGGCATCGACTTGAATTCCGTTCAATGGGCAGCACACTAAGCTAGCCCACCCCAACCCCGCCCCGAAGGGCGGGGCTACTGAATAGAGAAGGAGAAACAAAATGGCATACAGCGAAAAGGTCATCGACCACTACGAAAATCCGCGCAACGTCGGCAGCTTTGCCAAGGACGACAGCGAAGTCGGCACCGGCATGGTCGGCGCGCCGGCTTGCGGCGATGTGATGAAGCTGCAGATCAAGGTGAACAGTGCTGGCGTGATCGAAGACGCCAAGTTCAAGACCTACGGCTGCGGTTCGGCCATTGCCTCCAGCTCGCTCGTGACCGAGTGGGTCAAGGGCAAGACGCTGGACGAGGCGCTCGAGATCAAGAACACCAAGATCGCCGAAGAGCTGGCCCTGCCGCCGGTCAAGATCCACTGCTCCATCCTCGCTGAAGATGCGATCAAGGCAGCCGTGGCCGACTACAAGGCCAAGCACGGCGAGTAATTCGCCGGCGTATTCAGCAGATTCAAGCAAGGAGTTCGATCATGGCAGTCACCCTTTCGGAAACCGCCGCCAAGCACGTTGCCAATTTCATTGCCAAGCGCGGCAAGGGCTACGGCCTGCGCCTGGGCGTGCGTACCTCCGGCTGTTCCGGCATGGCCTACAAGCTGGAGTTCGCCGATGCCGCGAATGACGAGGATCTGATCTTCGAAAGCCATGGCGTCAGGGTCCTGGTTGATCCGAAGAGCCTGCCCTACATCGACGGCACCGAACTCGACTACACCAAGGAAGGCCTGAACGAAGGTTTCAAGTTCCGGAATCCGAATGTGCAGGACGAGTGCGGTTGCGGCGAAAGCTTCAACGTCAAGAACTGATCCGTCACCGGATTCAACGTGGCTGACTTCGACATGACGCGCGATCATTTCGCGCTGTTCGACTTTTCTCCGGCCTTTGCGCTGGACGTGGTTGCGCTCGACCAGCGTTACCGCGAGGTGCAGGGGCGTGTGCACCCTGACAAGCATGCTCACCTGTCCGATGCCGAGCAGCGTGTCGCCATGCAGTGGGCTACGCATGCCAACGAGGCTTACCAGACGCTGAAGTCGCCGCTCAAGCGCGCGCAGTATCTGCTGGCCTTGCGCGGGGTTGATCCGCAGGTCGAACGCAATACGGCCATGCCGATGGAGTTCCTGGTGCAACAGCTCGAATGCCGTGAAGCGGTGGCAGAGGCGCGCGGCGAGCGCGATCTGGATGCGCTTGAGGCGCTGCAGCGCGACATGCGCAAGGAAATCAAAGCCGAATACGCAACCATCGGGCAACAGTTCGATGCCGACGACAACGAGGCCGCTGCGCAGACCGTGCGCCGCCTCTTGTTCAAGCAGAAATTGCTGCAAGAAATCGAAGACGCCATCGAGGCCATCGAAACGGCCTGAGCGTCGATTACAAGAAGAACATGGCACTCCTCCAGATTTCCGAACCGGGCGAATCAACGGCCCCTCACCAGCACCGGCTGGCCATAGGCATCGATCTCGGCACCACCAACTCGCTTGTTGCCACCGTGCGCAGCGGTCTTTCCGTTGTGCTCAAGGACGAGCAGGGCCGGTCGCTGCTGCCTTCCGTCGTGCGCTACAAAACCGACCAGACCGTGGTTGGGTACGAAGCGCAGGCCAAGCAATCTGAAGATCCGAAGAACACGATCGTTTCGGCCAAGCGTTTCATGGGCCGCGGCCTCAAGGACATTGCCCACGTCGAGTCCAGCCCCTATGACTTCCTCGACGAAGGCGGCATGGTCAAGTTGAAGACCGTACAGGGCGTCAAGTCGCCGGTCGAAGTCTCGGCCGAGATACTCAAGAGCCTGCGTGTGCGCGCCGAGGCTTCGCTGGGCGGAGAAATAACGGGGGCCGTCATTACCGTGCCGGCCTATTTCGACGACGCTCAGCGTCAGGCCACCAAGGATGCGGCCACGCTGGCCGGACTCAATGTGTTACGCCTGCTCAATGAGCCGACCGCGGCGGCGATTGCCTACGGCCTCGACAACGCCTCGGAAGGCATTTACGCCGTCTACGACCTCGGCGGCGGCACCTTCGATATTTCCATTCTGCGGCTGTCGCGCGGCATCTTCGAAGTGCTGGCGACTGGCGGTGATTCCGCCCTCGGCGGCGACGATTTTGATCAGCGCGTGTTCTGCTGGATCATCGAAGAAGCCAAGCTGGCGCCGCTCTCGGCGGGTGACTCGCGCCTGCTGCTGACCAAGGCGCGCGAAGCCAAGGAGTACCTGACCAATCACGGCGAGGCGCCGATCACCGTGCGCCTGTCCACCGGCGAATACGTCGATGTGGTTCTGACCAGCGAGACCTTCACCGAGATTACCAAGACCCTGGTGCAGAAGACCATCGCGCCGACGAAGAAGGCGCTGCGCGATGCCGGCCTGTCAGCGGACGAGGTGAAGGGCGTCGTCATGGTCGGCGGCTCGACGCGCATGCCGCAGATCCAGAAGGCAGTTGGCGATTTCTTCGGCCAGGAGCCGCTCAATAATCTCGATCCGGACAAGGTCGTGGCGCTCGGCGCCGCGACGCAGGCGAATCTGCTGGCCGGCAACCGCGCACCGGGTGACGACTGGCTGCTGCTCGACGTGATTCCCTTGTCGCTCGGTCTGGAGACTATGGGTGGTCTGGTGGAGAAGATCATTCCGCGCAATTCCACAATTCCGGTAGCGCGCGCGCAGGAGTTCACCACCTACAAGGACGGCCAGACCGCCATGGCCATCCATGTCGTTCAGGGCGAGCGCGAGCTCGTCAGTGATTGTCGCTCCCTGGCTCGTTTCGAGCTGCGCGACATGCCGGCCATGGTGGCCGGTGCAGCGCGTATCCGCGTGACTTTCCAGGTCGATGCCGATGGCCTGCTGTCGGTAAGCGCGCGTGAGCAGACCAGCGGCAAGGAAGCGCGGGTCGAGGTCAAGCCGTCGTATGGCTTGAACGACGACGAGATCGCCGCCATGCTCAAGGATGGTTTCAGCCATGCAGCCGACGATGCCCAGCGCCGCGCCTTGCGCGAGGTTCAGGTCGAAGCCCAGCGTCTGCTCGAAGCCACCGATGCCGCACTGCGTGAAGACGCGCATCTGCTTGCGGCAACCGAGCGCGCTCAGGTCGACGCCGCCATCACCCGCCTGCAAAGCGTACTGACTGCCGATGATCGTCGTGCGCTGGACGACGCCATGCATCAGCTTTCCCACGTGACTGAAGAATTCGCCGCCCGGCGTATGGACCAGAGCGTCAAGCGCGCGCTGGCCGGCAAGAAACTCGAAGAACTTGATCTCTAGACCCGAACTGCCATGACTCAAATTGTCGTTTTGCCCCATGTCGAACTGTGCCCCGACGGCGCTGTGATTGAAGCCTCTCCGGGCACCAGCCTATGCGACGCCTTGCTGGAGAACCACATCGACATCGAGCACGCCTGCGAGAAGTCCTGTGCTTGCACGACCTGCCACGTGATCGTGCGCGAAGGTTTCAAGGCGCTGGAGCCGAGCGAGGAGCTGGAAGACGATCTGCTCGACAAGGCCTGGGGCCTGGAGCCGAACTCGCGCTTGTCCTGTCAGGTGATCCTGAACGAAACGCCGTTGGTGGTCGAGATACCGAAGTACACGATCAATATGGCCAAGGAAGGGCATGTCAAAAAATGACATGCCCCGAGCAAGGCTAGCCATCCCCCCGCCCCCTTCCCGGGGAAGGGGATGACGCGCGTTCGCGGGCTTTGCCCGCTCCCCAAGCTTTTCTTCGCACGGCCGCTTGGGTTTAAATAACGAAGAAAAATGCGGAGGCTGTATGAAGTGGACCGATACCCTGGACATCGCCATTGAGTTGTCCGAAGCCCATCCCGATGTCGATCCGACCAAGATCAACTTTGTCGATCTGATGCGCTGGGTGATGGCGCTGCCCGGCTTCGAGGATAACGAGAAGCACTGCGGCGAAAAGATTCTGGAAGCGATCCAGGGCGCCTGGATCGAAGAGGTTTCCTGAGCTAGCTCACCGTTTCGGGGAGCATGGCGAGAAACTCCTGCTCGATGCGCAAGGCGCGCTCTGCGCCGGTGGTTTCGACCAGGATCTCGCGGCAGTCTACAAATACCGCCAGCAGGTCGTCGCGCGTCGTTGCCGTACGCAGCAGATTGCGCGCCGCTTCGCTGCGATCGCCGAACATGCGTTCCATCTGATCGAGCAGGTACATGCGGGCCAGACCCAGCGAGCGGCGCTGTTTGCCGACCACCGGCGCCGGGCTTGCCGTCGCAAGAGCTGGCGCTGGCACGCTCGCAGTGAGTGCCACGCCGCCGTGCGTGGCGGCATTGATCCGGGCGCTTTCCTGCGCCGCATGCTTGATTGTCTGCTGGGCCAGCCTTTCGCTGTCGGAAAGTGTATTGCGGCTGGAAGAGTCGCTGCTGTAATGACGGCGGCGGATCAAGCCGTTGGCAAACAGGGAGCGCAAAATGCCCATGCCGTCCGGCAGGCCGGCCATCTTGCGCTGCAGCTGGCTGATTTCGGACTTGCCGTCCACCATCAGCAGTACGGCGCGCACGGTCATCGGCAGCTTGAGCGTGCGGGTGGCGATTTCCGCCTGGCCGATGTCGGTGCGTTCAAGAACCCAATTCGTTTCCACGATGCAATCCATCAATGTAGGCGCGTACGATAGCCAAGTAGCGTTGCATTTCCGTGACAGAATCCCGATAAATGATCGATAGCCATTGCCATCTCGATGCCGCCGAATTCGACGCCGACCGCGACGCCGTGTACGCGCGTGCGCTTGCCGCCGGCGTCAGCGGTATCGTCGT
>DATMTO010000188.1:0-9595 GCA_035564055.1 Rhodocyclaceae bacterium
ATGGTACAAATGGAAACGCGGAGCCCATGATAGTTCATGAACTCCGCGTCGGTTTTCACTGCTGCTACTGCATGGGATTCCCCCGCACGTGCCGCTAGGCCGGCATCCTGAACCTGAAGTTCAGAGCGGTTGCTTTCCGGCCGCATCAGGTGCACTCGACTAAGGAGTGCTCACAACAGCAGCTTTAAAGGTCAGCAACCTGACGCCATGCGTATTGGCTCAAGGAATATATGGCCTTGGCGAGCACAGCAGGGGAAACTGGAGGAGATGCGCAGGGAGGCAGGGCTGCGTGCTGCCCTGATGAAAATCTAGCGGGCCAGCACTGCATCGATGCGCGTCTCGATGGATTCGATTCTACGCGCAAACTCATCGGAATCAAGAGCGCCGGCGACGCTTGTCGATGCACTCGGGCTATTGCTGCGTTGGCTCAGCAGCTCATGGGCCAGATTCAACGCGACCATCGCCACCAGACGTTCGCCGCTGAACTTGCCCTTGGCGGCGACTTCGTTGAGACGCGCATTCAGAAAGTCCGCTGCGGTCTGCAGTGCTGGCTGTTCGTCGGGTGGGCAGGCGACCTTGTAGTCCTTGCCAAGCAGCTGAATATCCAGGGTGGGAGTGCTCATTCTTCAGGCAGTCTTTCCATCAATGCCTCAAGCCGGGCACGCGATGCGTCTATGGTGTTGGTCAATGTCTGATTGACACCCTCAAGGGCGGAGAGCTGCGTACGCAGGGCGCGGTTCTCGTCGCGCAGCCGTTCGCACAGGGCGAGCATGCTGTCGATCTTGTTTTCGAGGGAGTCCAGTGGGGTATTCATCGGGGCCAAGTGTCTTGTAAAAGTCTTTTTCGGTCAAGAGATAAGCGGCAACTTTGAAGGTTGATTGGTACTTTGTGTCGGGAAGCGTGCACGGTGCGTATAATTCGCCCGTCCGCAAAGCCCTGATGGGCTGGGCGGACAGGTTCGTGGTGCCTGCCTTGAAGTGTTCAGGCGGGTGAAACGGGAAGCCGGTGCTCCCTCTCGGGAAAGTCCGGCGCTGCCCCCGCAACGGTAAGCAGGTGAGGATTCGTCGAAATGCCACTGGGCGTCTGCCCGGGAAGGCGACGAATCAAGCCCTGCAAGCCCGGAGACCGGCCACGAACCAGAAGCGGAACCGCGCGGGGTGCGCCGGTCGATGACGGCCCGTGCTTGCGCGCGCGGCCGTGGATCGCCTATCCCTGTGCGTTTCCTACGTGAAATGCCGGCCTGCGGGGACGCTTGCCGGACACAGGGAGCAACCATGAAATCCACCCCCATCCAACCGACGGCGTTTGCCGTTGCACTTGTAGCCGCCTTGCCGGCTCTGGCGCAGACCTCATCCGCCGAACTCACCCCCGTAGTCGTCACCGCCACCCGTCAGGCGACCCCCATCAACCAGCTGCTGAGTGACGTGACCGTGCTCGATCGCGAGCAGATCGAACAGGCCGGCCAGTCGAGTCTGGCCGAGTTGCTTGGCCGCCAGCCCGGTGTCGAGTTCGCTGCCAACGGCGGCCCCGGTACCAATACCAGCGTCTTCATTCGTGGCGCCAACTCCAACCAGACAGTGGTGTTGATCGATGGCGTGCGCGTCGGCTCCGCCACTTCCGGCTCGGTCAATTTCTCGCGTCTGCCGCTGAGCCAGATCGAGCGCATCGAAATTCTGCGCGGCCCGGCCTCTTCGCTCTACGGCGCGGATGCGATTGGCGGCGTGATCCAGATCTTCACGCGCAAGGGCGCCGGTGCGCCGCGCGTGAATGCCAGCGCCGGCTATGGCAGCTACGGCACCTACGAGGCTAGCGCAGGCGTGCAGGGCGGCACCGATATGCTTTCCTACAGCCTGCAGGCCGGGCACTCCAAGAGCAGCGGCTTTTCCGCGCTGCGCAATCCGACCGCCTCGGGTTACAACCCCGACCGCGACGGCTACCGTAACGATAACGCCAGCGCCAGCATCAGCCTGCGTCCCGCAGAAGGCCATGAGCTCGGCCTCAATCTGCTCTACAGCACCGGCCCCAGCCAGTACGACACGACGCCGGTGACGGCCGACCATGTGAACGATCAGGATCAGATCAGCTATTCCGCCTACAGCCGCAACCAGTTCACCGAACGCTGGACCAGCACCGTGCGCCTCGGTCGCGCCATCGACGATTCCACCACGCTGCGTAATGGCGTGCCGAATTCGGTGTTCCGCACCGAGCAGAATCAGGTCCAGTGGCAGAACGACATCAAGCTGGGCTTCGGCGAGGCTTTGCTGGCGATCGAAGAACTGAACCAGAAGATCGCCGCCACCGGCACCACCTACGCGGTGACCGAGCGCACCATCCGTTCCTATATCCTCGGCTGGAACGGCAGCTTCGGCAACCATCGTCTCCAGCTCAGCGGACGTCACGACGACAACAGCCAGTTCGGTTCGCACGACACCGGCACCGCTGCCTACGGTTATCAGTTCACGCCCGAATGGCGCGGCCGTCTGGCCTACGGCACGGCCTTCCGTGCGCCAACCTTTAACGAGCTCTACTATCCGGGCTTCGGCAATGCCAACCTGAAACCGGAAAAGGCGCGCAATCGTGAAGCCGGGCTGATCTGGGAGAAGGCCGGCCAGCAGATTGGCGCCACCTACTACAAGAACGAAGTGAGTAACCTGATCGTCAATTCCGGCTCGCCGCTGCTGCCGCAGAATGTCGACAAGGCCAATCTGGAAGGGTGGACCTTGACCTACGGCGGCACTGTCGCCGGCACCCGTCTCGATGCCAGTCTCGATCTGAGCGAGCCGCAGAACGCCAAGACCGGCAAGCAGTTGCAACGCCGCGCCGAGCAGCAATTCAAGATCAGCGCCAGTCGCGATATTTTTGGCTGGTTGTCCGGCATCGAGTTCCAGGCCGTGGGACGTCGTTTCGACGACGCCGCCAATCTGAACGCGATGGGCGGGTATAGTCTGACCAATCTGTTCGTCGAAAAGAACCTCGGCGCCGGCCTGACCCTGTTTGCGCGTGCCAACAACATCTTCGATCGCCAATATGAGACGGTCCGCAACTACGGCACACCGGGGGCCAACGTTTTCGTCGGTCTCCGCTATCAGGGCAAGTAAATAGCACCCATGCCGTCCCCGCGTCGCGTCCTGTTGATCATGTTCGGCCTGCTGGCGGCAAGTGTCGCCAGCATTCTGATCGCACTCGCGGTCGGCAGCTTCAGCGTGCCACCGGGCGACGTACTGGCGGCGCTTACCGGCGATACCACGTCGATGGGTGCAGAGGTCGTGATGAAGTTGCGCCTGCCGCGTGCGCTTGGCACCTTCGGCTGCGGCGGCCTGCTGGCGCTGGCCGGGGCGCTGATGCAGGTGTTGCTGCGTAATCCGCTGGCCGACCCGCATGTGCTCGGCGTCAGCGGTGGTGCGGCTGTCGCCGCGCTGCTGGCGCTGTTGCTCGGCGCGGGTGTGGCTGGCGTGAATGTCGGCGCGTTCTGTGGCGCCTTGCTGGCGATGCTGCTGGTCTTCGGCCTGGCGCACGGCGACGGAGGCTGGACCCGCGCCCGCCTGCTGCTGACTGGCGTCATCATCGCCTCCGGCTGCACCGCCGTGGTTTCCCTGATCCTGTCGATTGCGCCCGAGCAGGCCTTGCGCGGCATGCTGTTCTGGCTCATGGGCGACGCCGCGCATATCACCAACCCTTGGCCGTCACTGCTGTTGCTGGCTGGCGGCCTGCTGGTGGTGTGGCCGTTTGCGCGCGAGCTAAACCTGCTGGCGCGCGGCGACCAGCTGGCGCAGGCCCTCGGCGTGAACGTGCAGTTCCTGCGCGGCCTTGTCTATTGTGCCGGGGCATTGTTCACGGCCGGCGCGGTGACCACTGCCGGCAGTGTCGGTTTCGTCGGATTGGTGGTGCCCCATCTGGTGCGCCTGACCACGGGCAACGATCAGCGCGTGCTGCTGCCGGCCGCAGCGCTGGCCGGTGGCTGCCTGCTGACGCTGGCGGATACGCTGGCGCGCACGCTGGTAGCGCCGCATCAGCTGCCGGTGGGCGTGCTGACCGCACTGATCGGCGTGCCGTTGTTCTTGTACCTGCTGACGCGCAAGACGGCGGCGACGAAGGACGTGCGATGAAGGACGTGCGATGAAGCTTGCCATTCGTGGCCTCGACGTCGACATCGGCGAACGCAGCTTGTGCCGCGGCCTCAGTCTTGACCTGCACGGCGGCGAAAGCCTGGCCATCCTCGGCCGCAACGGCGCCGGCAAGTCGACACTACTGAGTACGCTGGCCGGCCTGCGCCCGATCCAGCACGGCGCGATCGAAATCGATGCCGTATCAATCGCCGCGCTGTCCGCACGCACGCTGGCGCGGCTGCGCGGCTACTGTCCACAGCAGCAGCAGGACGCCTTCTCGGCCAGCGTGCTGGAAACGGCGTTGGTGGGTCGTCATCCGCATCTGGGGCGCTGGCGCTGGGAGTCGGGGCAGGATGTTGCGCTGGCGCAGGCGGCGCTCGAGCAGCTTGGCCTGGACGAGATGACCGCGCGTGATGTGCATACCCTGTCCGGCGGCGAACGTCAGCGCCTCGCCCTTGCGGCGTTGCTGGTGCAGGATCCGCAGCTGTATCTGCTCGACGAGCCGCTGGCGCACCTCGACCTGAACCACGCCATCGCGGTACTCGAACTGTTCGCCGCACGCGTCGCCGCGACGCAGGCATCGGTGATCGCGGTACTGCACGATCCCAATCTGGCGCGGCGGTATTTCCAGCGCGCACTCCTGCTGTTCGAGGACGGTTCGTGGCTGGAAGGCGCAGCAGCCGATGTCCTGACACAGGAAAATCTGAGCCGGCTCTACGCCCATCCCCTGCATTGTCTGCAGGATGGCGCGACCCGCTGGTTCGTGCCGCACACCGCGGATCACAATAATATCCATCCCCAACAGACCGGAGAATGAAGCATGACTGACAGCCAGAACAGCGAGAAGGAAGAGCGCCACAAGGCGCGCATGGCGCGCAAGAAGGCCGTCATCGACGAGAAGATCGAAACCGCGACGACCGAACGCGGCGTGCTGGTGATCAACACCGGCAATGGCAAGGGCAAGTCCTCGGCCGCCTTCGGTGTGGTTGCCCGCGCGCTGGGCCATGGCCTCAAGGTCGGCGTGGTGCAGTTCATCAAGAGCCGTTCCGATACCGGTGAGGAAGCCTTTTTCCGCAAGCAGCCGGATGTGCAGTGGCATGTGGGCGGCGAGGGTTTCACCTGGGAAACCCAGGACAATAATCGCGACCTGCTGGCTGCCCGTGCGGCCTGGGAGGTGGCGTTAAAGCACTTGCGTAATCCCGAGATCGGGCTGGTGGTGCTGGACGAGTTCACCTACACGCTCAAGTACAAGTGGCTGACGCTGGATGAGGTGACTGCCGCCCTCAAGGCGCGTCCGCCGATGCAGCACGTGATCCTCACCGGCCGTGCGGCGCCGGCCGAGCTGGTCGAACTGGCCGATACCGTCAGCGACATGACGCTGATCAAGCATGCCTTTCACGCCGGCGTGGCGGCGATGCCGGGGCTGGAGTGGTAACAGCAGCGGCATTGCCTAAGCAGGGCAGCCACGCCTGTCCGGCACTCTTCATTGCGGCGCCCGCTTCCGGCCAGGGCAAGACCTCGGTCACGGCGGCGCTGGCGCGATTGTTTGCGCGACAGGGGCTGCGCGTTCGCGTGTTCAAGTGCGGCCCGGATTTCCTGGATCCGCAAATCCACGCAATCGCCAGCGGCAACCCTTGCTGTAATGTCGACCTGTGGATGTGCGGCGCCGATGATGCGGCGCGGCGCCTGCATGCCGCAGCAGCCGAATCGGACCTGATTCTGGTCGAAGGCGTGATGGGCCTGTTCGACGGCCAGCCCTCCGGCGCCGACCTCGCGCGCCGCTTCAATATTCCGGTGCTGGCGGTGATCGATGCGCGCGCCATGGCGCAGACTTTTGCCGCCATCGCTTTCGGCCTGAAGGTCTATCAGCCCGATCTGCCCTTTGCCGGCGTGCTGGCCAACCGTGTCGGCAGCCCCGGTCACGCCACGCTGCTGAAGGATGCGCTGCCTGCTGACATCGCCTGGTATGGCGCGATTCCTCGCCTCGATACAGCGACGCTGCCGGAACGGCATCTCGGCTTGCTGCAGGCCGCCGAGATTGACGACTTGCTCGTGCGTCTCGACTGTCTCGCCGATGCACTGGCCGCCAGTGCCATGGCCGCACTGCCGGCGCCGGTCGAGTTCGTCGGTCCGGAAGATGGGCAAGCCGTTACGCCCGTGTTGCAAGGGCAGCGTATTGCGATCGCCCGCGATGCAGCCTACGGCTTCATCTATCCGGCCAATCTCGAGACCCTGCAGGAGCTCGGCGCCGAGTTGCGCTTCTTTTCTCCGCTGGCCGGCGACGCGCTGCCCGAGTGCGATGCCGTATGGCTGCCGGGCGGCTACCCGGAGCTGCACGCCGAGCATCTGAGTCAGCGCGCGGATTTGTGGCAAGCGCTGGCTGCCCATGTGGGCGCCAGCAAACCACTGCTGGCCGAATGCGGCGGCATGATGAGCCTGTTCGAAACGCTGGTCGACCGCGATGGCAAGGTGCATCGCCTGGCCGGCCTGCTGCCGGGACGCACCACGATGCAGGCCAAGCTGGCAGCGCTGGGCGGGCAGGAGGTACCACTGCCGGAAGGCGCCGTGCGCGGTCATACTTTCCATTATTCGCTGTGCGAAACGGAGCTGACGCCGGTGTGCCACGCCGTCAGGCAAGGCGCGCGTGCAGCCGCGACCCCGGGCGAGCGCGTGTTCCGCCGTCAGCGCCTGACGGCCAGCTACGTACATCTCTATTTCCCGTCCAACCCGGCCGCCATCGCGGCGCTGTTTTCCGCATGAGTAATCGTTTCGCAGCGGCCGAGATCGCCGCCGTCTATCGCGCCATCGAGGCACGCCGCGACATGCGCGAGTTCGTGCCCGGTGCCTTGCCGCACGGCCTGCTGGATCGCCTGTTTGCCGTCGCGCATGCGGCGCCCTCGGTCGGCTACATGCAGCCGTGGCGCCTGTTGCATGTGCAAAGCGCCGACATTCGCGCGCAGTTGATTGCCTGTGTCGATGCCGAACGCGAGCGCACCGCTGCGGTCTTGCCGACGCGCGGTCAGGAGTTCCTGCGCCTCAAGGTCGAGGGCCTGCGCGAGTGCGCCGAGGTGGTGGTGGTGGCACTGATGGACGGTTGCGCACCGCATGTCTTCGGGCGGCGCACGCTGCCGGAGATGGCGCTGGCGTCGGCGGCCTGTGCGATCCAGAACATGTGGCTGGCGGCGCGCGCCGAAGGCATTGGCATGGGCTGGGTCTCGATCTTCGAACCGCAGGCCTTGCGCGACATTTTCCGCATGCCGGCGGAAGCGCAACCGATTGCCATACTCTGCATCGGCCCGGTTGCGGAGTTTCCGCAGCGCCCGGTGCTCGAAAACCAGGGCTGGGGCGCACGACTGCCGCTGGAAAAAGTGGTGTTCACCGACGCCTGGCCGGACGATGCAGAACCGACGCCGGCAGCGTACTGAAGACTACTGAGGACGCCGGCTGCGCGCCTCTTCGAGCTGGCGACACATGATCTCGGCACCGTCGAGCAGGCGCGGCGTATGACGTTGCAGCAGGACCGGGTCGATGAAGAACAGATTGCCGCGTTGCACTGCGGTGATGCGCGGCCATTGTTTCCATGGCTCGATCCACTCCGGATGCTTGCTGCCCATGCCGCCAACGCTGATGACCTCGGGATTGGCGGCGAGCACTGCCTCGACGCTGATGGTGGGCGAGATCGCCGCCAGATCGGCGAAGACGTTTTCGCCGCCGCACAGTTTGATTACGTCGCTGATGATCTGCTTCGAGCTCACCGTCATCAGCGGTTTTTCCCACACCTGATAGAACACCCGCACCGGCGCGCGGCTGCTGTACTGCTTCTTCAGGAGCGCGAGACGGGTCCGCAGACGCGCTGCCGCTTCGCGCCCGGCCTTGTCGTTGCCGCTGAGTTCGCCGATGCGTTCCAGATTGCCGGCGATGTCGTCGATGCTGTTGGGCTGCGACAGGAACACGGGAATACCGAGCGCGCGCAGCTTCTCGATGGTGCCCGGCGCGTTGCCGCTTTGCCAGCCGATGACCAGATCCGGCTTCTGCGCGACGACTGCTTCCACATCCACGCGCGAATAGCCGCCGACACGCGGCAGCTGCTTGGCCTCTTCCGGATAGTCGCTGTATTCGACGGCCGCGACGATCTGGCTGCCGGCCCCGACTGCGTACAGCGTCTCGGTGATGTGCGGCGCCAGGCTGACGATGCGGCGTGCCGGCGCCGGTAGAACGAGCAGATTGCCGGCATCGTCGCGGACGCGAATCTCGGCCTGGGCGCCGACCGCGGACAGAAGCAGCAGCGCGGCTGCCGTGAAATTACGAAACCGTTCCATCTTCATGCAGCGATCCATTCCTTGAGGGCCGAATCCAGCCGATGCCAGTCGTCTGCCGTGGCGGGAAGGCCGAAACGCAGCGCAGCAGGCTGGGTGAAAAGTCGGGTGAGTATGCCGCGTCGGGCGAGAAACACATGCAATGCAGTGGCCGTGCTTGCATCGGGGCAGGGCAGATAGCGGAACAGGGCGGTACCGCTATTTTCGCCGAGCGGCGTCAGCGTCTCGGCGAGACGAAAACTGGCGTGGTGCAGTTCTCCAAGCGCCTGCCGCTGCCAGGCACGATCACGGAGCGCAGCGATAGCCACGATGCGGGCCGGATGGGCAATCGGCCAGGGTCCGAGTTCGGTACGCACGCTGTCCAGCAAGGCCGGCGCGCCACACAGGAAGCCGACGCGCGCGCCGGCCAGGCCGAAGAACTTGCCGAGCGAGCGCAGCACAATCAGATTGTCGACGCGGCCGGCGGCCTCGGTGACGCTGTCTTCGGCGTGTGCATCGATGAAGGCTTCGTCGACCAGCAGCCAGCCACCGCGGCCGGCCAGGCGTGCAGAGGCGGCCAGCAGGACGGTACGTTCGACCAGGCGGCCGTCCGGATTGTTGGGGTTGCACAGCACGACGATGCGCGCAGCCTCAATCGCCTCGTCCAGCGATGCGCACAGATGCACCGCGTGCCCTGCCGCGCGCCAGGCCGCCGGATGTTCGTTGTAGATCGGCGCCAGGCAGGCCACTTCGCATACACCGTGTTGTGCCGCGAAAATACGGGGCAGGGCCTGGATGGCCGCTTGCGATCCGCATGTCGGCAGTAGCATGTCGGTGCCGTAATAGGCCGCCGCGGCCGCTTCGAGGCCGTCGTTGTCTTCGGGCAGGCGGTGCCAGGCCATGAGCGGCAGTTCGGGTGGTGTGTAGGGATGCGGATTGATGCCGGTAGAAAGGTCGAGCCAGTCCCGCGCCGGAATGCCGTAGTGCTGAATTGCCTCAAGCAGGCGACCGCCGTGTTCAAGCATGGGGCATTCCCGAGCCGACCACTTCGATCAGCAGGATCGCCAGCAGCCACACACCGATACCGCGTCGCACCAGACGCAAGGCACGGCGGATGTCGGCAGCCGTCGGTGCCGCGCCGCAACCGAGCGGGGGCCGGACTTCCTCGCGGCCATGGTATTGCGCCGCGCCGCC
>DATMTO010000189.1:0-18579 GCA_035564055.1 Rhodocyclaceae bacterium
ATGAAGACCAAGAGCCAGTTCAGTGCCTTGCGCAAAGGCACGCTGGACATGTCCGTGTTGCCGCTGGCCTATGGCGGCGGTGAAGTGCCCGAGGTCATGCTGACCCTGATGCCGGCACTGGTACAAAGCTACGAACAGGGCTTGCGCTGGAAGACCGCACCGGTCGGGGCCGAGCTGGAAAAGATTCTGGAGTCCAAGGGCATCAAGATTGTGACCTGGGTGTGGCAGGCCGGCGGCATCGCCAGTCGCGGCAACCCCATCGTCAATCCTGAGGATGCCAAGGGCCTGAAGGTTCGCGGCGGCGACAAAACCATGGACCTGATGATCCAGGGCGCCGGCGGTTCGGCCACCAATCTGCCGTCGAGCGAGATCTACAGCGCCATGTCCACCGGCGTGCTCGATGCGGCCCTGACCTCCAGCACGTCGCTGATCAGCTACAAGCTCAACGAAGTCTCGAAGTCGGTTACCACCGCCCGCAACAAGTCGTTCTGGTTCATGTTCGAGCCGGTGCTGATTTCGATGTCGGCCTGGAACTCGCTGACCCCGGAACAGAAGAGGGTGGTCAGTGAAGTGGGCGCCTCGCTCGAACCGTTTGCGGTCGAGGGCGCAAAGCGCGACGACAAACTTCTCGCCGAAGTCTATGCGAAGTCCGGTGACAAGGTCGTCGACATGGATCAGGCCGCTTTCGACAAGTGGCTGGCTATCGCCAAGGCGACTGCGTACAAAGACTTTGCCGAGACCGTGCCGAACGGTAAGGCACTGCTCGACATGGCCTTGTCGGTGAAATAAGTGCATTCGACTACTCGCTACGCCGCCGGCAGTGCGCCGGCAGCGGTGGGTGGTCGGTCTCCCTGGGGGCTGTTCGCCCGGGGCGTTAAAGGATTCAACATCCTGACCGGCTATCTTTCCGCAGTCACCATCGTCGTCACCAGCATCATCGTCTGTTATGGCGTTGTGATGCGCTACTTCTTTTCATCCCCGATCGACTGGGGGCTCGAGCTTTCCATCTTCTTGCTGATCGCTGCGACCTTCATGAGCGCCGGGCTGACCCAACTGCAGCGCGGCCACGTGACGATTGAGCTGTTCGAACACATGCTCTCGCCACGCGCCAATCGCTGGCGCTATCTGATCGGCGATACCTTGTCGCTCGTGTTCTGCGCCTTTCTGGCCTGGAACGCCTGGACATTTTTCCACGAAGCCTTCGAGGATGGCCGCGTCACCGACAGCACCTGGGGACCGAAGCTGTGGGTGCCCTACCTGTTCATGGCGATCGGTTCATCTGCACTCGCGCTGCAGTTGTTCGTGCAGATCGTCGAAGGCATTCTGAATCGTCCCGCGCCAGTTAGCGAAGCTGCCGAAGCCAACGATCCTGCATCTCCGAACTAATGGACACTTCAACAATTGGCCTGCTATACGCAGGCGTGACCCTGCTGCTGCTTTTCTCCGGCATGCCGATCGCCTTTGCCCTGGGCTTGTCGGCCCTTGGCTTCATGGCGCTGTTCATGCCGGCGCCGAATCTGCAGTCGGTCGCCGAAACCATCTTTTCCGAGCTCGACAACTTCACGCTGCTCACCATTCCGCTGTTCGTCCTGATGGGTGCCGCCATCGGCAAGACCCGGGCCGGGGCTGACGTCTACACGTCGCTGAATGCCTGGATGCACAAGATTCCGGGCGGTCTCGGCCTCGCCAATGTGTTTGCCTGCGCGGTATTTGCAGCGATGTGCGGCTCCAGTCCGGCAACCTGTTCAGCGATCGGCTCCTCTGGCATTCCGCAATTGGTCAAGCGCGGTTATTCGGAAGGCCTGGCCACCGGGATCATCGCCGCCGGCGGCACGCTCGGCATTCTGATCCCGCCGTCGCTGACGCTGATCCTGTACGGCCTCGCCTCGGAGCAGTCGATCGGGCGCCTGTTCATGGCCGGGATCGGTCCGGGCGTGCTGCTGGTGCTGCTGTTTGCCTTCTGGGTCATGTTCAAGTACAGCCTCGAACATCGCGCCGCGAGCCGCAACAGGGACGCCGCCGCCAGTGATGCCAGCCACGCCGGCGCTGCCATTCTCGAACAGGAGCAGATCACCTGGCATGACCGCCTGTCCTCGCTGCCGCGTCTGCTGCCCTTTCTGGTTCTGATTGCGGTCATCATGATCGCCATGTACGACGGCTGGGCCACACCGTCCGAAATCGCCGGCATCGGCTCGACCGGATCATTGATCCTGGTACTCACGCTCTATCGCTGCTGGCGGCGCGACGACCTCAAGGCCATCCTGCTCGGCACGGTGCGGGAAAGCACGATGATCATGATGATCATCGCCACCTCCTTCCTGTTCACCTACGTCATGAGCTATCTCGGCGTGACGCAGGCCGCCGCTGCGTGGCTGGTTCAACTGGGGCTGACCAAGTGGTCGTTCTTCTTCTGGGTGAATGTCTTTATCGTCGGGCTCGGCTTCTTCCTGCCCCCCGTCGCCATCATCCTCATGATCACGCCCATCATCCTGCCGACGCTCACCTCGCTCGGTATCGATCTGGTCTGGTTCGGCATCATCATGACCATCCTCATGGAAATGGGGCTGATCCATCCGCCGGTCGGACTCAATCTCTTCGTCATCAACGGTATTGCGCCTGAGATCAAGCTGAGGAACATCGTCTGGGGCACCATGCCCTTTATCGGACTCATGGTGCTCGGCATTCTGGCCCTGTGCGTGTTCCCGGAGATCGCGCTATGGCTGCCTAACCACCTGTATAAGGGCGGCTGAGATGGGCGAGCATGCGCAATGGAACCGCCTCGGGGAGGGCCGTACGCGTCGCCTCGGGCGGGCCGCCAGACTGGCCGCGGGCAAGGTCATCGCTGCCGAACAGGCAGTCACGCTGCTCGAGGCCGTACTCGAACCCGGCGACCGCCTCTGCATCGAGGGCAACAACCAGAAGCAGGCGGACTTCCTCGCGCACGCGCTGGTGCAGACCGATCCGGCTCGGGTCCGCGATCTGCATTTGGTGCAGTCGGTGCTGGCGCTGCCCGAGCATATCGACGTCATCGAGCGCGGTCAGGTGTCGCGCATCGATTTCTCCTTCTCCGGTCCGCAAGCGGGGCGGTTGGCGCGGCTGGTCGAAACCGGGCGCATCTCGATCGGCGCCATTCATACCTACCTCGAACTTTTCGCGCGCTATTTCGTCGACCTAACGCCGAACGTGGCGCTGATCGCCGCCGAGGCGGCCGACCGCCACGGCAATCTCTACACCGGACCGAACACCGAGGACACGCCGGCGATTGTCGAAGCAACGGCCTTCAAGCAGGGGATCGTGATCGCGCAGGTGAGCCGCGTCGTGGACAGCCTGCCGCGCGTGGATATCCCTGCCGACTGGGTGGACTTCGTCATCCAGTCGCCCGAGCCCTATTACGTCGAGCCGCTGTTCACGCGCGATCCCGCCCTCATCACTGAAACCCAGGTGCTGACCGCGATGATCGCGATCAAGGGGCTGTATGCGGAATACGGTATCACCCGCCTCAATCATGGCATCGGCTTCGACACCGCCGCCATCGAGCTGCTGCTGCCGACCTATGCAGCGGATCTCGGCCTCAAGGGCAAGATTTGCACGCACTGGGCACTGAATCCGCATCCGACGCTGATTCCCGCGATCGAGGCCGGCTTCGTGCAGTCGGTGCATTCCTTTGGTTCCGAAGTGGGCATGGAGAAATACATCGCCGCGCGCCCCGACGTCTTCTTTACCGGGCATGACGGCAGCATGCGCTCGAATCGCGCCTTCTGCCAGGCGGCGGGGCATTACGCCTGCGATCTTTTCATCGGTTCGACCTTGCAGATCGACCTGCAGGGCAATAGTTCCACGGCAACCGCGGACCGCATCGCTGGCTTTGGCGGCGCGCCGAACATGGGTGCCGATGCGCGCGGTCGCCGCCACGCTTCGCCGGCCTGGTTGCGCGCGGGCAGGGAGTCGCGTCATGACGGCAGCATTCCGCGCGGGCGCAAGCTGGTGGTGCAGATCGTCGAGACCTTCCGCGAGCACATGGAGCCCGCCTTCGTCGAACAGCTGGATGCCTGGGCGCTGGCCGAGCGTGCCAAGATGGAGGTGCCTCCCGTCATGATTTACGGCGAGGATCTGACGCACATAATCACGGAAGAGGGGATTGCCAACCTCCTGCTGTGTCGTACGCCCGAAGAGCGCGAACAGGCGATTCGCGGTATCGCCGGTTATACCCCGGTCGGCATGGGGCGCGACAAGCGCATGGTGGAAAACCTGCGCGATCGCGGCATTGTGCGCCGGCCCGAGGATCTGGGCATCGATCCCCGGCAGGCCACGCGCGATCTGCTCGCCGCGCGCAGCATCAAGGATCTGGTGCGTGCCTCGCAGGGGCTCTACGAGCCGCCCAAGAAATTCCGCAACTGGTAAGGTCATGGAACATTTTCAAATCACGCTGAGCAATTCGGCCAGGGCCGATATCCGGCAGCCCGTCCTCTGCGGCGTGGTGTCCTCCGGCAATCTTGAGGTGCTGATGATGCAGAGCGACAGCGGCGGAATATGCACGGTAGACGTGAATACCTCGGCCGTCGGTTTCCGCGACGTGTGGCAGGCGGTGCTGGCCGACTTCAACGAACGCCATGCGCTCGGCGGGATGAAGATTGCCATCAACGATGCCGGCGCCACCCCCGCGGTCGTGAGCCTGCGGCTGCGTCAGGCCTATGAGTCGAGTCGGAGCGAAACGCAATGAATGCGAAGCGACTCAACCAAGCCAGCTACTACGAGGCCAGCGCCCGGGCGCGCATCGCCGGGCTTGTCGATGCCGGCAGTTTCGATGAGTTTTGCCCGCCAGCACTGCAACAGACCAGCCCGCATCTGGCGCTGCTTGACGCACCGCTGGCCTTCGACGATGGCGTGGTGGTCGGCAGTGCGCGCATGGACAATCGCCCGATCCTGATCGCCGCCCAGGAGGGCCGCTTCAACGGCGGCTCGGTTGGCGAGGTGCATGGAGCGAAAATTCGCGGCCTGCTGATCCGCGCGGTGCGCGAGAAGCCCGCTGCCGTCATCCTGCTCGTCGATTCGGGCGGTGTGCGCCTGCACGAAGCCAATGCCGGCCTGATCGCCATCTCCGAAATCATGCGCGCGCTGCTCGATGCGCAGGCTGCCGGTATTCCGGTCATTGCCGTCGTCGGCGGCTCGTGCGGCGCTTTCGGCGGCATGGGTATCGTCACCCGCATGTGCGATGTCGTCGTCATGTCCGAGGAAGGGCGCCTGAGCCTGTCCGGCCCCGAGGTTATTGAAACCGTGAAGGGTGTCGGCGAGTTCGACGCCAAGGACAAGGCGCTGGTCTGGCGCACCACCGGCGGGAAACTGCGGCGCACGCTGGGCGAGGCTGCTTATCTGGTGGACGACAACCTCGATGCCTTTCGCAGCACGCTGGCCGAGATACTCGGCATCGCGCGCCCCGACAATGCGCTGGCCGCGCTCAAGGCCGATCAGGCGGCGCTGACGGCGCGCCGCAGTACGCTTGCCGACAGCGCCGACGGTCTCGATATCTGGCGGCGCGCGGGCTTTCCTGCGCCGGAGCAAGTCCCCATGCTGGATACCGATACCTTCAATATCCTACTCGCCGCCCATCCGCTGGAGCTTGCCCATGAGTGACGGTCTGATCTTCGACCGCCTGTTCGGGCCCAGTGCGCACCAGGTCGCCATCCGTGGCCACTTCGTACGCGGCCAGGCCAGCATCGCCGGTCGCCGCGTCGAGGTCATCGGCACCTGGGATGCCGCCGCGCTCGACAGCGCGCTGACGCTGGAGTTGGCCGCGGCCGTCCTTGCCTGCGTCGAAGCGCCGCGTCCGCCCGGAGAGGCGCCGCCGCCCATCGTCTTCATTGCCGATACCGAGGGCCAGGCGCTGTCGCGGCACGAGGAGCTGCTCGGTCTCAACGGCTATTTCGCCCATCTCGCGCGTTGCGTCGATCTGGCCCGGCGCTCCGGACACCAGACGCTGACCCTGGTCAACGGCCAGGCCGTCTCCGGCGGTTTCCTCGCCTTCGGTCTGCTCGCCGACCGCATCTGCGCGCTGCCCGGTGCGCAGGTCAGAGTCATGGATCTGCGCGCGATGGCGCGCGTCACCAAGATTCCCTTCGAGCGCCTGGAGGTGCTGGCCAGTGAGTCGCCGGTCTTTGCGCCCGGTGCCGAAAACTACTGGCGCATGGGGGGGATTCATGAAGTGTGGCCGGATGATCGCGCGGATTGGCGCCCGCTCCTGGCCGAGGCGCTGGCGGCAATCGACGCCTCGCCCGCAGGCGATCAGCGACCTCAACTCGGGGCGAACCGCGGCGGACGTCTCCTCGCCGCGCGTATTGCCGAGCGGGTTGCCCTCGGCTGATTTGTTGCCCGACAGAGTCATCGCCGCCGCATGACGTGCCGCATTTCGTCACAGGTATCCTCACCGCTTCGCCGCGACTGGGCAAGGCGGCCGCAGCGCCACGATCTCGTCTGGCTGGCGCCGGCGCTGCCCACCGCCGAGTTGCGAATCGTCGACTCCGCCCGCGAATTTGTCCATCAATGGCGCCAGCGCGATCTGCCTTTTGTTTTTGCACGCCAACCCGGTAACGCCGAATATGCCCGCCTCGGGGTGACACGGCCGGGGCTTGGTCCGCGCCAGCGCATTGAACTCCACGTGCCGTGGCATGCAATCATCCGCAGTGCGCCGCCGCCGCCGCTGATGGAAATGGTTGCCCATGCGCCGCTCGACTGGCAGCAGGATCTGCTGTGGCTGGCGCGTACGTTGCATCAGGTCGGCCTGGATACGCGCGCCTACGGATCGCTCGTCATCCAGGCGTTCAGTGGTGAAGCGTGCCTGCGCCAGGAGAGCGATGTCGACCTTCTGGTCGAGTGTCGAAGCCGCGCCGAAGCGTTGACCGCGTTGTCCTTGCTGTCTGATGCCAGTGGCCGGCCCCATGTACGGCTGGACGGAGAGCTGCGGCTTTATGACGGCTGGGCTGCCGCCTGGCGCGAACTGGCCGCGGCGCTGGCGGCGGGAGGCGGCGAGGTGATGGCCAAGTGCGACGATGAGATTCGTCTGGTCGATATCGATGCGTTGCTCGATGGCAGCCTCGCTTTGCCGGAACGTGGTGCGGCATGCTGATTGCCGACGTGCGCACGCGGCCCGTGCATCACCAGAGGCTGACCCCGGCGTGGCTCGACCAGGTTTGCCGCGACGCACTGGAGCGCGAGTCCGATGCCTGGCCCAAGCCGGGACTTGTCACACCGGTCGATCCGGGCAGTCATCGCGACATGAATCACGTGACCTTCGTACGCAGCATTGCGTCCCTGCACGGCTATTTTGCCGAGATCGCCGCCGCGGCTGCAGACCCCATAGCACCGCCATTGTCTGTACTACAGGCGATCGGTATTCGCGCCGAAGCCCGCATGCTGGCCGCTACCGGCGGAAAGAACACGCACCGTGGTGCCATCTTCAATCTCGGACTGCTGTCGGCCGCTTGTGCGTACCGACAACACGCGCCGGCCCTGCATTACCTGACCTGCGGTGCGGTGGTTGCGCAAACATGGGGCATGGCGATCCTCAACGGACCATGCGACAAGGCCTTGTCCAGTCATGGCGAACGTATGCGCCAGCGTTATGGCAGCGGCGGCGCACGGCAGGAGGCCGCCGCCGGATTCCCCTCGGTGTATTCCATCGGGCTGCCGACATTGCGTGCCCTGTTGTCCTGTGGCACGGACCAGGAATCGGCCTTGATCGGTGCGCTTCTGGCCCTGATGGCCGAAGTCGATGACACCAATCTGCTTTGGCGCGGCGGGCTATCCGGTCTGCGGGATGTGCAGGCCGCCGCGACCGCGTTCAACCGCGCCGGTGGCGTCATGCAGGCCGATTGGCGTGAGCAGCTGCTCGACATGCACGCATGGATGGTCAGGCGTAATCTGAGTCCTGGGGGCAGCGCCGATCTTGTCGCCGCCACCTGGCTGGCGTATCGCCTGGAAGCACAGGATACGCGCCAATGAGGCTCGTCATCCTGTGCCCCGGCCAGGCTGCGCAGCGGGCGGGTATGCTCGACGACATGCTCGCTGCGCCCGATCTGGGCGCGTTGCGCGAAGTCGCCAGCGAGGTGCTCGGAGAGGATATTGCCGACTGGTGGCGACGACTCGATGAGCGCGCGCTGTTCCTGAATGCGAATGCCCAGTTTGCGATTGCCTTCTACCAGATCGCAGTCTGGGCGCGGATTGCCGGCAGCGTTCCAACACCGGTCGCCGTCGGCGGCTATTCGCTGGGTGAAGTCCTGGCCTGGCATGTTGCCGGTGCCATGGATGCGCGCGCGACACTTGATCTGGTCCGGCAGCGCGCCGCACGCATGGACGAGTATGCGCCGTCCCAGGATGGGCGGCCGTGTCTGCTGCTTTGGCGCGGCCGGCTCTCTTCCGCAACGCGCCATACCCGCGACGCATTGCTGGCGAAACATCATCTCCAATTAGCGATTCAGCGCCCTGGCGGCGACGCTGTCTTTGGCGGCACGGCGTCAGACGTTGCGGCGCTGCTCGACGAGGTGGTGGAGTGGGGCGCTGTGCGTTCGGAGGTCGCGCCCCTGAACGTCTCGATTCCGGCGCACACCGGGCTGCTCGGCGAAGTCGTGCCGCTGTTCCGGCAAGCCACCGCGGCCAGCATCTGCCGTGATCCCTCGATTCCTGTCCTCGCCGGCATCGACGGACGTCTTTGCCGCAGCCGGCACGATGCGCCGGATGTGCTGGCACAGCAACTGGCCTCGCCCATCCGTTGGGACTGGTGCCAGGAAACATTGGTATCGACGGGGTGCGATGTAGTGCTGGAGCTGGGCCCGGGCAGTGATCTGTCGAGGATGCTGAGCGCCGCTACCGGCAGCCCGGCTTGCCGTAGCGTGGAGGAGTTTGCCTCTACCGATTCGCTGCGCGAATGGCTGCATCGACAAGCGTCACGGGATCATTGAATCGCGATAGTTGAAGCGATGCCAAGGCCCGATCGGCTCGGGTGGATGAGTGACAGGGCCCGTTCCGTCGAGCGGGGCTTTTTCCTGCCCGCAAGTGTCGGGACTTTTTACATCTAACCCCGCCGTGCCGCGGGGGGTTGTCATGAATCATATAAAAATCATACGATTGCGTCACATGGTATGGGGATTGCGTATGGTTCTGCGTACAGCATCTTCAACCAACAAGTTTTCTCCTTCAGTTCATAAAGGATTTTCCGTGAAAAAACCGATAGCACTGCTCTTCGCCCTGCTCACGAGCTTCTCCTTGAGCGTGCATGCGACCGTGATCGATTTCACCACCATGCCGAACGGCCCCGTTTCCGTTATTGGTGATGCCACCTTCTCGCTCGCTGGTAGCGGTGAATCCGGCAACCCGGCCGTCGATGGCAACTTTGGCGGTGGTCTGTGGAATTCGGCGGACAATGCTTCCTACCCGACCAATTCGATCCTGCGCGTGGATTTCGCCACCACTGTGACCGGCCTCCAATGGCTGTTTGACAACGAGGGCGGCAAGTCGACCACCTACACGGTTTACGACTCGCTCATGAACGTGCTCGCCTCCGGCTTCAACAGCACCGCTTCGGGCATGCAGGGCTACGATTTATCGGGCCTTACGGGCGTTGCGCGTATCGACTGGAACAATGGTGGCAACGATTGGCTCTTCGCGCTGGGCCGCATTCAATACACGGCCGAAGCCGTTCCGGAACCCAGCGCCTTTGCGCTGCTCGGTCTGGGCCTGCTGGGCCTGCTGGGCGCTGCTGTCGCACGGCGTCGCAACCGTCAGGTCTGATCTGACGAGCGTCTGACGCAAATAAAAAACGGGGCTGAAAGCCCCGTTTTTTATTTGCGTCGTTTTGAGTGCAGACGGCTCTCAGCCCTGCAGCTGCGTGCCTCTGCTTCTCAGCCCAGAATTTCCTCGAGCGCCGCGATAAGCATGCCACATTGCTCCTCTGTGCCGATGGTAATGCGCAGGAACTGATCAATGCGTGCGGCCTTGAAGTGGCGCACGATGATGCTGCGGCTGCGCAGGGCGGCGGCGAGTTCGGCGGCATCGCGTTGCGGGTGGCGGGCGAAGATGAAGTTGGCGGCCGAGGGCAGTACGTTGAAGCCCAGGCGGCTCATTTCGGCGACCAGCGCCTCCCGGCTCTGGATGACAGCGTCGCGGGTCCGTTCGAACCAGGCCTGGTCCTCGATCGCGGCAGTCGCGCCGGCAATGGCGAAGCGGTCGAGCGGGTAGGAGTTGAAGCTGTCCTTGATCCGCTCCAGCGCTTCGATCAGTTCGGGATGGCCGATGGCGAAGCCGACGCGCAGCCCGGCCAGGGAACGCGACTTCGAGAAGGTGTGCACTACCAGTAGGTTGGGGTACTTGGCAACCAGCGGAATCGCGGTTTCACCGCCGAAGTCGACATAGGCTTCGTCCACGACGACCACCGAGTCTGGATTGGCGGTGATGATGCGTTCGACTTCACCCAGCGCGAGGGCGCGGCCGGTCGGCGCGTTCGGGTTCGGGAAGATGATGCCGCCGTTCGGGACTTGGTAGTCCTCGACCCGAATACTGAAGTCTTCGGCTAGCGGCACGGTCCGATAGTCGATCTCGTACAGCCCCGCGTTGACCGGGTAGAAGCTGTAGGTAATGTCCGGGAAGAGCAGGGGCTTTTCGTGCTTGAGCAAGCCGTGGAAAACATGGGCCAGCACCTCATCCGAGCCGTTGCCGACAAACACCTGGTCTTGCGCAATGCCGTGGTGGGCGGCGATGGCGGCCTTGAGCCTTGCGCTGTGCGGGTCAGGGTAGAGCTTGAGCTCTTCGCCGATGACCTCACGCATGGCATCCAGCGCCTTGGGCGAGGGGCCGTAGGGATTTTCATTGGTGTTGAGCTTGACCAAGTTAGCGAGCTTGGGCTGCTCGCCGGGAACATAAGGGGTCAGGCTGTGGACGGTCTTGCTCCAGAAACGGCTCATGATGCTTGAATTTGCGTGTTTTATGACGGTGCGGCCCCGAATCACATGTCTGGTGCCGCTTCCATCAGTTTGTGCGGAGCAAAATGGTATCATGCGGGCATTGGGCTGATTTTGTTCGATGTAGCCCGCACTCCCTCATTCCACTGCCATGCGGCAAGCAGAAATTACACGCAATACCCTGGAAACCCAGATCACGGTTCGCCTGAATCTGGACGGCACCGGAGTATCGAAGCTCCAGACCGGGATCGGTTTCCTCGACCACATGCTCGATCAGATCGCCCGTCACGGCTTGATCGACCTCGAAGTGGACGCCAAGGGCGATCTGCATATCGACGGTCATCACACGGTGGAAGACATCGGCATCAGCATCGGCCAGGCACTGGCCAAGGCTTGGGGCGACAAGAAAGGCCTGCGCCGCTACGGCCACGCCTACGTTCCGCTGGATGAAGCCTTGTCGCGTGTCGTCATCGATCTTTCCGGGCGTCCGGGCCTCGAATTTCACGTGCCCTTCACCCGCTCCATGATTGGCGAGCTGGATGTCGATCTCGTCTACGAGTTTTTCCAGGGGCTGGTCAATCACGCGGCTGTCACCTTGCACATCGACAATCTGCGCGGCATCAATTCGCATCATCAGGCCGAAACCGTGTTCAAGGCTTTCGGCCGCGCATTGCGCATGGCAATGGAGGTTGATCCTCGCATGGCCGGCGTCATTCCTTCGACCAAGGGTTCGCTGTAACTCCTAAAACTCTACTGGCGTAGAAAATCATGAGTCGCACCGTCGCCGTCGTCGATTACGGCATGGGGAATCTTCGTTCCGTGGCCAAAGCGCTTGAGCATGTGGCCCCGGATGCGAACGTCAAGGTCACTTCCGATGCCGCCGTGATTGCGGCGGCCGAGCGCGTGGTCATGCCCGGTCAGGGCGCCATGCCCGACTGCATGCGCGAGTTCACGGCGCGCGGCCTGCGTGAAGCCGTACTCAAGGCAACTGCCGAGAAGCCCTTCCTGGGCATTTGCGTTGGCGAGCAGATGCTGTTCGGCCATGCCGAGGAGGGCAATGTCATGGGGTTGGAGATTCTGCCCGGCAGCGTGCCGCGCTTCCCCAGGAACTTGTGCGCTGCTGACGGGACGCCGCTCAAGGTGCCGCACATGGGCTGGAACGAAGTCGAACAAACCCAGTCGCACCCTCTCTGGAACGGTATCCCGGACGGCGCCCGCTTTTATTTTGTGCACAGCTATTTCGTGCTGCCGGAAGATTCAGCGTTGACGGCAGGCCGTACGTACTACGGTATCCCCTTTACCAGCGCGGTGGCCCGCGCTAACATTTTCGCAACCCAGTTCCACCCCGAGAAGAGTGCGGAAGCCGGTTTGCAGTTGTTGAAGAATTTCATGTCCTGGCAGCCTTGAGCTGTCGATCACTTTTTTGCCACGTTGTTGAACGACTATGCTGCTCATACCCGCGATTGACCTGAAAGACGGTCACTGTGTCCGCCTCAAGCAGGGCGATATGGACGATGCCACCGTTTTCTCGGAAGAGCCTGCCGCCATGGCACGCCACTGGATCGAGCAGGGCGCGCGCCGCCTGCACCTGGTCGACCTGAATGGTGCGTTTGCCGGCAAGCCGAAGAACGAGGCCGCCATCAAGGCCATCCTCAAGGAGGTTGGCAGCGAGATTCCCGTGCAGCTCGGCGGCGGCATCCGCGACCTGGATACGATCGAGCGCTGCCTTGACGACGGTATCAGCTACGTCATCATCGGTACCGCTGCGGTCAAGAACCCCGGCTTTCTGCATGACGCCTGCGGCGCATTTCCCGGCCACATCATCGTCGGCCTCGACGCCAAGGACGGCAAAGTCGCCGTCGACGGCTGGTCCAAGCTGACCGGCCACGACGTGATTGACCTTGGCAAGAAATTCGAGGACTACGGTGTCGAAGGCATCATCTACACCGACATCGGCCGCGACGGCATGCTCAACGGCGTGAATATCGAGGCCACCGTGAAGTTGGCCCAGGCGCTGCGCATTCCGGTCATCGCCAGCGGAGGTATCGGCAGTCTCGACGACATCACCAAGCTGTGCGCCGTGGAGTCCGAAGGCATCGAAGGCGCCATCACCGGCCGCGCGATTTACGAAGGCAAGCTCGATTTCGCCAAGGCGCAAGCCGAAGCAGACAAGCTGTCCGGCAAATAACCAACCGCTCAAAATCCATGCTCGCCAAGCGTATCATTCCCTGTCTCGACGTCAATGCCGGGCGGGTGGTCAAGGGCGTGAACTTCGTCGAGTTGCGTGACGCCGGCGATCCAGTTGAGATCGCCCGTCGTTATGACGAGCAGGGCGCGGACGAAATCACCTTTCTCGACATCACCGCCAGCTCCGATGACCGCGAGACGATCTTTCATATCGTCGAGCAGGTCGCCGAGCAGGTCTTCATTCCGCTCACCGTCGGCGGCGGCGTGCGCGCCGTCGAAGACGTGCGTCGTCTGCTCAATGCCGGGGCCGACAAGGTCAGCATGAATACCGCGGCGGTGAACAATCCGCAGCTCGTGTTCGATGCTTCCGACAAGGTCGGCAGCCAGTGCATCGTTGTCGCCATCGACGCCAAGCAGACCGGCCCGGAAAAGTGGGAAGTGTTTACCCATGGCGGCCGCAAGAATGTCGGCCTTGACGTGATCGAGTGGGCCAAGAAAGTCGCCGAGCTTGGCGCGGGTGAAATCCTGCTGACCAGCATGGACCGCGATGGCGCCAAGAATGGTTTCGATCTGGAGCTGACGCGCCGTGTGTCCGAGGCCGTGAGCATTCCCGTCATCGCCAGCGGCGGTGTCGGCAATCTGCAGCATCTCGTCGATGGCGTAAAGCAGGGCAAGGCCGATGCCGTGCTGGCCGCAAGCATCTTTCACTACGGCGAATACACGGTGCAGCAGGCCAAGGAGTTCATGCGCGCGCAAGGCGTCGAGGTCAGGTTATGAACAACCAGTGGCTTGATGAGATTGCGTGGGATGCGCAAGGTTTGATTCCTGCAATCGCCCAGGACGCCGCGACCGGCGACGTGCTGATGTTCGCCTGGATGAACCGCGATTCGCTGCTCGAAACCGTCAAGACTGGCGAAGCTGTCTATTTTTCGCGCTCGCGCAACAGGCTGTGGCACAAGGGCGAAGAGTCTGGCCACACGCAGAAGGTGCACGAAATCCGTCTCGACTGCGATAACGATGTGATTCTGCTGAAGATCGATCAGCACGGCGGCATGGCTTGTCATACCGGACGTCGCAGCTGCTTTTTCTCGAAGTTGCAGGACGGGCAGTGGGTGGTCGTCGATCCCGTGCTCAAGGACCCCAAGGACATCTACAAATGAGCGATCTGGACATTCTTTCGCGGGTGCAGGCCACCATCGAGTCGCGCAAGGGCGCGGAGCCCGGCTCCTCGTATGTCGCCAGCCTCTACGCCAAGGGCACCGACTCGATCTGCAAGAAGGTCGCCGAAGAGGCCGCCGAAACCATCATGGCAGCCAAGGACGGCGATGCGCATCACTTGGTCAAGGAAGTCGCCGACCTCTGGTTCCACAGCATGATTCTGCTGTCCCAGTATGGCGTCAGCATGGCTGACGTCGCCGCGGAATTCGCGCGCCGCGAAGGTGTGTCCGGTATCGTGGAAAAAGAGAGCAGGGCGAAGCCCTGATTGCTTTTCGGCGAAGGCTAATATGAGCGTAGCGAATGTTAAGGCGCATCGCGCCGGCCGTAGTCAAAAGGCGTCCCGTCCCAAGGAGTGAGTATGTCCGACTGTATCTTCTGCAAGATCGTTGAAGGCAAGATTCCCTCGAAGAAGGTGTATGAGGACGATGATCTGCTGGCCTTCCTCGACATCAATCCGGCTGCGCCCGTGCATGTGCTGGTGATTCCCAAGCAGCATGTCGAGTCCCTGAGCGACTGCACCCCGGAGCATGCCGAGATGCTGGGCAAGCTGTTCGGCAAACTCGGCGAGATTGCACGCGAGCAGGGCCTGACCGACGGCTTCCGCACCATCGTCAATACCGGCAGGGTTGGCGGGCAGGAGGTGTATCATCTGCATGCACATATTCTTGGCGGCCCGCAGCCGGTTGGTCCGATGCTGGTTCGCCGCTGAGGTCGAGTTTTCGCTTAATCCGGAACGCGCCAGACGCGTTCCCTCTGGGAGTTAGAAATGGGAAGTTTCAGTATCTGGCACTGGCTGATTGTCCTGCTCATCGTTGTGCTGCTGTTCGGCACCTCCAAGCTGAAAAACATCGGCAAGGATCTCGGCGGTGCGGTCAAGGGCTTCAAGGAAGGCATGCGTGACGGTGCGGATGACAAGCCCGCCGATCCTTCCGCCCAGGTAGGCCAGACCATCGAAGGCGAAGCCAAGCGCGACAAGGTCTGATCCGGTCTGATCGGATTGATTGTCTACGGACTGGAAGGCGGGGCCCACCCATCGGATCGGGCCCCGTTCTGTTTTTGAGCGAATGGCACTGAATGTTTGATATTGGCTTTTCCGAACTCATCGTCATTGCCTTGGTGGCCTTGATCGTCATCGGCCCCGAGCGCCTGCCGCGCGTTGCGCGTACGGCAGGCGCTTTGCTCGGGCGCTTTCAACGCTATGTGAACGATGTGAAGTCCGAGGTTCGTCGCGAGATGGAGCTGGAGGACCTGAAAAAATTCCAGTCGGAGCTGACCGAGCAGGTGCGCGAGGTCGAGCACAGCATCCACAAGGAGCTGCGTTCGGCCGAAGAGGTCGCGCGCGGCGCGCTGGTCGAAGCCAACGAAACCATCCAAGCGCCGGTGGAGGAGGTTGCTGGTGCCGTCAAGGCGTCACTGGAAGTGCCGGCGGCTTCTGAACCGCATAATCCCGTCAAGCCCTCATGAGCGATACCGCTAGCGTCCAGGAAACTTTTGTTTCCCATCTGATCGAGCTGCGCTCGCGCCTGATCCGCGCCATCGTCGGCATCATCATCGTCTTCCTATGCCTGGTCAACTGGGCGCGGGACATCTACACGCTGCTCGCAGCGCCCATGCTGGCGGCGCTGCCCGAAGGCGGCCACATGATCGCTACCGACGTGGCCGGTGCCTTCCTGGTGCCGATGAAGGTGACGTTGATGGTGGCCTTCGTGATCGCGCTACCCTATGTGCTTTATCAGGCTTGGGCTTTTGTCGCGCCCGGTCTGTATGTGCATGAACGGCGCCTGGTGCTGCCCTTGATTGCCTCCAGCGTGGTGCTGTTTTTCATCGGCATGGCGTTCGCCTATTTCGTCGTGTTTCCCACCGTGTTCGGTTTCGTCAACAAGTTCGCACCCGAGGGGGTGGCGGTGATGACCGACATCGACAAATATCTGTCCTTTGTCCTGACGACGTTTCTGGCCTTCGGCCTGACCTTTGAGGTGCCGGTGATTGTCGTGGTGCTGGTACGGGTCGGCATCGTCAAGATCGAGCAGCTCAAGGATGCCCGTCGCTACGTGATCGTCGGCGCCTTCATCGTCGCGGCCGTTTTTACCCCGCCCGACGTCGTTTCGCAATTCCTGATGGCGGTACCGCTGCTGCTGCTCTATGAGCTCGGCATCATCATGGCCGGCATTGTCGGCCGCCCCGATAACGGCGCGGCCTTGTCCTCGCCGGAGGATTGACGCCTAGTCCTGCTGGGCTTGCTTGGTCGGCTTCGGTCGCTTGCCGACTGCCACGGGCAGGCTGAGCTGCTTGCCGTTGCGGCGCAGCGTGAAGTTCACCGTGCGGCCTGGTTCCTGCGCCGCAATCACTTCCAGCATCACCTGGGCGTCCTTGATCGGCTTGTCCTCGACGGCGATCAGGATATCGCCGGGCTTGATGCCGGCCTTGTCGGCCGGCGCATTGCGCACCACACCGGCGATCAGGGCGCCCGTGCTGTCGGGTAGCTTGAACGATTCGGCCAGTTCCGGCGTGATCTCCTGCACCTCGACGCCGATCCAGCCGCGTGTGACCGAGCCGTTCTTGATGATCTGCTCAAGAACGTTCTGCGCCAGCGAGACCGGAATCGCGAAGCCGATACCCATGGAGCCGCCGCTCTGCGAGTAGATGGCCGTGTTGATACCGACCAGGGCGCCGTTGCTGTCGACCAGCGCGCCGCCCGAGTTGCCCGGATTGATGGCGGCGTCGGTCTGGATGAAATCTTCGAAGGTGTTGATGCCGAGGTGGGTGCGATCGAGCGCGCTGACAATGCCCGAGGTTACGGTCTGACCGACCCCGAAAGGATTGCCAATCGCCAGTACCACGTCGCCGACCCTCAGCGTGCGCGGCTGGGCGAAGACAATGGGCGAAAGCTTGGCGGAGGCGGGCACGCGCAGCACGGCCAGATCGGACTCGGGGTCGGTGCCGACGACTTCGGCCTTGAACTTGCGGCCGTCATCGACCGAGACTTCAATCTGGTCGGCACTGTCGACCACATGGTTGTTGGTCAGAATGTAGCCGTCCGCGCTGACCACCACGCCGCTGCCGAGGCCGGCGCGCTGCTGCTTGTCGTCGCCGAAGCGATCGCCGAAGAAGTGGCGGAATAGCGGGTCGTTCATCAGCGGATTGCGCTGCGTCTGCACTTCCTGGGTTGTGAAGATATGCACCACCGAGGGCAGGGCGCGCTGGGCCGCGCCGCTGAAGCTGGCGACGTGACGGGTGTCCGGATCGCCGGATTTCTCCTGGAGTATCTGCACACCGTTGCTGGCGGTTTCCGCCGTGCGGCCGCCGAGCAGGCCAGGGCGCAGGGCCTGCAGCACGAAGAGTACGGCGACAGCAATGGTGACGGCCTGGGCAAAGATCAGCCAGAGACGGCGCATAATGTGGCTTTCGGAAACGGTTGGAGCACGGAATGCTGCGTGAAGATTTGCGCGTCTATCTCGACGGATTGCTTGAGGCGCCGCGCTTCCGGGATTATTGCCCAAACGGTTTGCAAGTGGAAGGCAGAGCTGAAACCAAACGTATCCTGTGTGGTACGACTGCAAGTCAAGCCCTGATCGATGCCGCCGTCGAGCGGAATGCCGATGCCATCCTCGTCCACCACGGCTGGTTCTGGAAGGGCGAGGACGGTCGTGTAACGGGCTTCCGCAAGCAACGCATGGCGGCGCTGCTCCAGCACGACATCAGCCTCTTTGCCTATCATCTGCCGCTCGATGCGCATCCGCTGCTGGGAAATAACGCGCAACTGGCGCAGAAATTCGGTTGGACGGTGAGCGGCAACTTCGGCGAACAGAACATCGGTTTCGTCGGCACGCCCGCGGCGCCTGCAACCGCTGCGCAAATTGCGCATCAGGTGGGCGTCGCGCTCGGTCGGGCGCCGCAGCTTCTGGGCGACAACGGCCGTGAAATCCGCCGGATTGCCTGGTGCTCGGGCGGCGCGCAAGGCTATTTCGAACAAGCCATTGCTGCCGGCGCCGATCTCTACCTCAGCGGTGAGGTTTCCGAGCAGACCTATCACCTAGCCCTGGAAACCGGCATTCCCTATATCGCTGCCGGCCATCATGCGACTGAGCGCTACGGCGTGCAGGCCCTGGGCCGCCATCTGGCCGAGACGCACGGCCTCGAATGCGAGTATCTGGAGCTGGATAATCCTGTTTAGGGCGCAACCTCCCCAGCCCCATGACTAAAATTCGGAGCCTAGCCCGTTCGCGCG
>DATMTO010000190.1:0-2003 GCA_035564055.1 Rhodocyclaceae bacterium
CCGGCGCGCGCCGAGGCGCGACAGGGCGCGACGCGCGGCGTAATCGCCGATGATTTCCGGCGCGGCCAGATCGCTGCCCTTGCGCTGGCTGCTGTACCAGTCGTCACGCTGCATGTCGTCGCCCTTGCCGGCGATGACGGAACAGGCGATGTAGTGGCGCGAACTGGCGTAGCCGTCGCAGAAGCCGAGACTATTGGCGGAGATGAAATGCGACTGCTGCACCGAGACGCTGGCGCCTTCGGAGTTGGTGATCATGGGGCTGACCGCGAAGGCGGCGTCTTCGGCGCGCTTGGCGATCTCGATCGAGTCCTCCACCGACACATCCCACGGGTGATAGAGATCCAGCTCCATCGACTGCTTCGCCAGCAGCTTGGCGTCGGCCAGGCCGGCGGCGCTGTCGGCGGCGGTGAAGCGGGCAATCGACAAAGCCGCTTCGACGGTGGAGCGCAGCGCCTCGGGCGCGAAGTCGGAGGTGCTGGCATGGCCGCGCTGCTGACCGAGATAGACGGTGACGCCGATGCCCTTGTCGCGGTTGTACTCGATGGTCTCGACTTCGGCCTTGCGCACCGACACCGACTGGCCGTAGCCCTCGGAGACGTCAACCTCGCAGGCGGTGGCGCCGACCTTCTTGGCGTGGGCGAGGACATCCTGGGCGAGATTGCGCAAAGTGTCTTGGGTATAGCCGAAATCGGACATGGGTGAGGGCCGGGGTGGGGTTATTGGAGGGGGAAAGATATAATGATACCCGTGAAGAAACCTTTTAAAGACCGCCCCCTCCCCCGTGGAATGTCCGCGCCTGAAGAACTCGATCCGGAACTCGACGATTCCGGCTTCTACGGTCGCCCCAGCAAATCGGCCAAGAAACGCGAAGTCGAGGCGCTGCAGGTGCTCGGCGCCAAGCTGGTCGAGCTATCCAGCGACCAGATCAAGAAGATCGAGATGCCCGAGGAGTTGCGTGCTGCCTTGAAAGAGGCGCATCGCCTGGCGCCACGCACCGAGGGCATGCGGCGCCATTTGCAGTTCATCGGCCGCATCATGCGCAAGGTTGATCCGGCGCCGCTACAGGCAGCCTTGGACAAGATCGCCGGCCTCTCGGCGGCCGAGAACGCACGCATGCACCAGCGCGAGCGCCTGCGCGACCGCTTTATCGAAGATGAGAAGGTCATCGACGAAATCGTGGCCAAGTTCCCGAATGCAGACATCCAGTACCTGCGTCAGCAACGCCGCAATGCCATCCGCGAGCATGAGCTGAAAAAGCCGCCCAAGGCCTATCGCGAGATTTTCCGCATCCTGCGCGAACTGGAAAACGGTGGCTCCGACCTGCCGATGCCGACCGAAGAACATGACGAGGATAGTGAAGAATGAGCGGTGACCTGATCCGGATCGGCCTGGTATCCATTTCCGACCGCGCCTCCGGCGGCATCTATGAAGACAAGGGCATTCCCGGCCTGCGCGATTGGCTCAAGACCGCGCTGTCCTCGCCGTGGGAAGAAGAGGTTCGCCTGATTCCCGACGACCAGCCCGAGATCGAAAAAACACTGATCGAGCTCGTCGACGTGGCCGGCTGCAATCTGGTGCTCACCACCGGCGGCACCGGCCCCGCGCTGCGCGACGTCACGCCCGAAGCGACGCGGGCCGTGGCTGACAAGGAAATGCCCGGCTTCGGCGAACAGATGCGCCAGATCAGCCTGCACTTCGTGCCCACCGCAATCCTTTCGCGCCAGGTGGCCGTGATCCGCAAACAAGCACTGATCATGAACCTGCCCGGCCAGCCGCGCGCGATCAAGGAAACGCTGGAAGGCGTCAAGGACGCCGACGGCAAGCAGGTCGTCCACGGCATCTTCGCGGCCGTGCCTTACTGCCTCGATTTGATTGGCGCGCCGTATATCGAGACGCATGATGAGGTTGTTGTTGCATGGCGGCCGAAGCATGCGGTTCGGCCTAAGGGCTGACTTCTCCTAGTCTTTTGGCCGACTAACCGCCAATGCCGGGTCTCGCCCCGG
>DATMTO010000191.1:0-2985 GCA_035564055.1 Rhodocyclaceae bacterium
CTACCGCCAGCAGCGTCAAATAAATCGGTGCGGCCGCCTGCTGCCAGGCGCTGCCGGGTAAATCGGCCAGCCATTGCATCAGGACCATCAATGCGCTCAGCACCGCATGGGCCGGATGCAGCAGGAACTCCAGCCCCGGAATCGCCGCCAGCAAGGCCAGCGGCGTAATGACGAAGCTCACCAGCGGTATCGCCACGGCATTGGCCAGCGGCGACACCAGCGAGAACTGCTGGAACAGCGCCAGCAGCAGCGGCAGCATGCCGATGCTCATGGTCCATTGCGCCCTGCCCCACTGCCGCAGCCAGTGCGCCTCGGCAAGACGGCCGCTGCCGATGTAGAACAGCAGCCCGACCGCGCCGAAGGACAACCAGAAGCCCGGCGCCATCACCGCCCATGGATCAATCACAAGAACCAGCAGCAGGGCCAGCCCAAGGATGTCGCGGACGGCAAGGTTGCGGCGAACGAATAGCGCCCAGGCAACCACAAGCAGCATGCACAGGGTGCGTTGAGCCGGCACCGCCATACCGGCCAGCAGGCAATAGGCAAATGCCGCCGCCACCCCGCCGAGGATAGCTGCGCGCTGCGCCGGCAGGTACTGCATCAGACGCGGCAGGCGGCGCCAGAGCAGGCTCACCAGCGCATACGCCAGTCCGGCCAGCATGGTGATATGCAGACCTGAAATGGAAACCAGATGGGTGATGCCGGTGCGTGCGAACACATCCCACTGACTGCGCGGCACCGACTGCTGGTCGCCCACCGTCAGCGCGATCAATACGCCGGCATAGGGGGCATCCCCCAGCGTCTGCTCGAAACGTGCACGTACCGCTTCCCGGCTGCGCTCGACCCGATAAGCACCAGTACCTTGCACCAATAGGCGCTGCTCCCCGCGCGGTCGTACATAACCCGTGGCACGGATGCCGCGTTCGAACAGCCAGCCTTCGTAGTCAAAGCCGTGCGGATTGAGATTGCCGTGCGGGCGGCGCAGACGTACCGTCAGCTGCCAGCGATCGCCGGCGTGCAGGGGCGGCACACCCAGATCAGGGGTATCGCGCAGACTGCCCGCCTCATACCAGGCCAGCGAAATCAGGTGGGGTACGGATGCCGGCTGATCGACGGCGAAATCAAAACGCCAGCCTCGCTCAACCTTCTGCGGCATGCCGGCGATGGTGCCGCTCAGTTGAATGTCCTCGCCTTCCAGCGCCACCGGCAAGGCGTCCGCGAGACGCAGCTCCGCCCGCCAACTGCCCCAGACCACAGCACAGACGCACCCAAGCAGACACAGCGACAACCACGAGAACCTTGGGCCACGGCCATCGGGGCGGCGGCGCAACAGCATTGCTACGAGGACCAGCAGTGCAGCGGCAGCCACCAGCAGAGCGCGCTGCGCGGCATCCGGCAACTGAGGCTGTTGCTGCAGCCATAGCAGCCCCAGCACGAATCCGGCAATGAGCGGGGTCAAGTCAGGACGCCATCAAGGTTGTCACGCTGCACCTGTCCAGTCGAACGTTGTCCGCGCATGTTACTTTCAAACGCTCGTACATTCACAAACCGGACGCCGGGCCTCAGCATGGCCCTTTTGGAGTTAAGCTCTGCAGCGCGCGGGCGACGGCTTGGCAGCTCCCCAGCGCACCTTGCAACTCCAGCCTGTCCATCGTCTCAGGAGATCGCCATGAACGAAGAAACCTTCAACCTCAGCATGCGCAGCTTCCTCAAGAAAGTCGGGATCAACGCCCAGCGCGCCATCGAGGGCGCGGTTGACGAGGCGCGCCGCAACGGCAGCATCAAGGGCAACGAAAGCTTTCCGGCAACGGTGACGCTTGAAGTCGCCGGCCTCAAACTCAAGGTCGATATCAGCGACACGATCAAGCTCGAATGATTCAGACCTTGACTGACGACGACGGCGACGAGGTCACGCTGCGCAAATTGTGCAGCCGCTTTCCCCATGCCGGCCGTATCGAGGCCATCTACCTGCGCCCTGGCCGGCGCGTCGACGTGCAGTCGGTGGCCCGCGCCAACGCCATCCAGGCACGCGGACTGGATGGCGACCGCAAGGCGAAACAGACCCCGAGCAAGCCCGCGGGCGGCGCACGCCAGATCACGCTGATTCAGGCCGAACACCTGCCTGCCGTCGCCGCCTTCATCGGCAAGCCGGCGGTGGATCCTGCCCTGCTGCGCCGCAACCTCGTGGTCTCCGGCCTCAACCTGCTCGCGGCCAAATCCCTGTTCCGCGACCAGCCCTTGTACCTCTGCATCGGCAGTGCCGAGACTGGCGTCCTGCTCGAAATCACCGGCAGCTGCGATCCCTGCTCGCGCATGGAGGAAGTACTCGGCCCCGGCGGCTATAACGCCATGCGCGGGCACGGCGGCATGACGGCACGGGTGCTACGCGGCGGGCCCATCGAGGTCGGCGCCGAGGTCTGGATCAATATCGCCTGACTTGGCAATACGAGCTCAGCCGCCCCACCGCCAGTTGCTGATCTCCGGCTTGTCCACCCCATACTCCAGCGCGTAGTCGCGGCAGGACTGCTGTTCGGCCTTGAGGGCGGCCAGTACGTCGCCGTGCTTGTCGGCCAACCCCGGTACGCGCCTGATCACGTCCATGGCGATGCCGAAGCGGTCGATGCGATTGCGAATGGCCAGCTCCAGCGGCGTGTCGATGCTGCCCTGCTCCATGTAGCCACGCACGTGCAGATGATCGTGGTTGGCGCGACGGTAAGCGAGACGGTGAATCAGGTAGGGATAGCCGTGAAAATTGAAGATGACCGGTTTGTCACGTGTGAACAGGCGATCGAAATCCTCGTCGCTCCAGCCCTGCGGATGTTCCGATTTCGGTGTCATGGCGAACAGGTTCATCACGTTGACGAAGCGTAGCCTGAGCGATGGGATGTGCTTACGCAGCATCTCCACCGCCGCCAGCGCTTCCTGCGTCGGCACGTCGCCGGCGCAGGCGACCACCGCATCGGGCTCGCCGCCTGTGTCGTTGCT
>DATMTO010000192.1:0-11622 GCA_035564055.1 Rhodocyclaceae bacterium
GGCGGTGAGGTAGAGGAGGGCGTCGTAGTTGCCGGTGGCGGAGATGATGACGGGGCCGAAGGGGACGAGGAGGTTGGCGGTGCCCTTGGCGGTGTAGAGAATGCCGGCATTGGTGGCGGCGTAGCGGTGGCCGAAGCTGTCGGCGCAGGTGGCCGGGAAGATCGCATAGACCTCACCCCAGAGCAGCGGGATGGCGACGATCATGAGCACGAAGACGAGCGGATTCCGGCCGGCGGTTGCCATTAATACAATTGATAGCGCAAACAGCATGAAGGCCGCGAACATCGTGTTCTCGCGTCCGAAGCTGTCCGAGATCCAGCCGAAGAAGGGGCGGGTCAGGCCGTTGACCACCTTGCCCACGTCCTGGGCCAGGGTCAGGGTCAGGAAGGCCAGGACCGGAATCTCGGTCCCCTTGCCGATGCCGAACTCCTTGCCCAGACCGCCCAGCTGGCCTGTCACGATGGTACCGGCGGCGACCATCAGCGTGAACATCAGGTACATGGTCCAGAAGGTCGGCTCGCGCAGAATTTCCATCGGCCGGGCGCTGTACTCCGTCGCCCCGGCGAGGATCGGCTTCTGTGCCTCGACCTCCATGGTCGGACGCGCAATCAGGAGGCCCATCACCACCACGATCAGCCCCTGGGCGATGCCGAAGAACATGAAGGCCTCGTGATAGCCATCGGCCTTGATCATGCTGGCCACCGGGCCCACGGTAATGGCCGCGCCGGCGCCGTAGCCGGCAGCGGTCAGACCGACCGCCAGGCCGCGCTTGGTCGGGAACCACTTCAGCGCATTGGCCACGCAGGCGCCATACACGCAACCGGCACCGAGCCCGCCGATACAGGCGGCCAGATACAGCTTGGCCAGCGAATCCATGCCCGAGTACAGCACCCAGGACAGACCGCAGAGCGCGCCCCCGGCGATGATCAGCGGACGGGAGCCGTACTTGTCGACGAGGAAGCCTTCCAGCGGCACCAGCCAGGTCTGCACCACCAGGAAGATGGTGAAGGAGATTTCAACGGCCGGCGCGTTCCAGCTGAAGTTGTTGGCGATGGGGCCCTTGAACAGCGGCCAGGCGTATTGCAGGTTGGCGATGGTCGCCATGCAGACGATGCCGAAGATCAGTTGCACCCAGGGATTGTTCAATGCAGACAATCCCGCCTTCTGACCGCCACCCTCTGCCGTCATTGCGATCGACATGGCCTCTCTCCTCGTCCTCGGAATTCTTATGGTTTCAATGCCTTGGCCCCCATTTCCCGCGGCCGGCACAGCCTTGCCATAGTGTCGGCGGCATGGGATAATGTCAAGCACTCTTTCGGGCAGTAATACCGGGGGTTGGCGCGGATTCGACAGCCGTTTTACGGACGAATTGCAGCAGCTGAACATGGCATGTCGAGATGTTCAGTCATGCCGAACCCGATGCAAACGGAGCGTCCCTTGCCAGGCCGACATCAGGTCGATACAGGCAATCGGGCGCTTTTGTTTATTTGCGCTTTGGGTCGCTTGTCCCCTCCCTGCGTATTGCTGCATGACCGCTTATTTTGCGTCAGTTTCGCGCCAGTCCCATGACGACCTCCACTCCCCGCGACATCCTCTCCCAGCTCTTCCAGGCCGCCGTCGGCGCCGCCCTTCCCGCGCAAACGCTTGCGCAGCACCTGCCCGCCAAACCCAAGGGTCGCACCATCGTGATCGGCGCCGGCAAGGCCGCCGCCTCCATGGCCGCTGCCGTCGAAGCGCATTGGGATGGCCCCATCTCGGGCCTGGTCGTGACGCGCTACGCGCACGGCGAACCGACCAAGCACATTGAAGTGGTCGAAGCCGCCCACCCGGTGCCCGATGCCGCCGGCCGCGCTGCCGCCGGTCGTATGTGGGAGCTGGTGCAAGGTCTGACCGCCGACGATCTGGTGCTGTGCCTCATCTCCGGCGGCGGTTCCGCGCTGCTGGCGCTGCCGGCCGACGGTCTGACCCTGGCCGACAAGCAGGCCGTGAACAAGGCGCTCCTGAAGTCCGGCGCCAACATCTCGGAAATGAACTGCGTGCGTAAGCACCTCTCCGCCATCAAGGGCGGTCGCCTCGCCGCTGCCTGCGCCCCGGCGCAAGTCGTCTCGCTGGTGATCTCGGACGTGCCCGGCGACGATCCTTCGGTGGTGGCCTCCGGTCCCACCGTCGCCGACCCGACCACCTTTGCCGACGCACTGGCCATCCTCAACAAATACAACATCTCCGAACCGGCTGCTGCGATCGAACACCTCAAGGCCGCCAAGGAAGAAACCCCCAAGCCCGGCGATCCGCGCCTCGCCCGTGTCACCACCACCGTGATTGCCACTGCCCAGCAGTCGCTGCAAGCGGCGGTTGCCGAAGCCGAGAAGCTCGGCCTCAAGACCGTGGTGCTGGGCGACAGCATCGAAGGCGAGTCGCGTGACGTGGCATTGGTGCATGCCTCCATCGCCCGCCAGATCGTCGGTCACGGCCAGCCGGCCCAAGCCCCCTGCGTGATCCTGTCCGGTGGTGAAACCACTGTCACCGTGCGCGGCCATGGTCGTGGCGGTCGCGACGCCGAATTCCTGCTGGCGCTGACCGTGGCGCTGGACGGCCTGCCCGGTGTGTATGCGATTGCGGCCGACACCGACGGCATCGATGGCACCGAGGATAATGCGGGTGCCATCATGACCCCGGATACGCTCAAGCGCGCCGAAGCGAAGGGCCTGTCCGCCAAGGCCATGCTGGCCAACAACGACGGCTACAACTTCTTCAAGGGCATCGATGACCTCGTCGTCACCGGCGCCACCCGGACCAACGTCAACGATTTCCGCGCCATCCTGATCACGGCTGACGCAGTCAAGAAATAAAAACCCATCAGAATTCGAATTCAAATCAAGGAGGCAGTAAATGAATCGCCGTCAACGTAATGCGAAGATCATCGCAACCCTGGGCCCCGCCAGCTCCAGCAAGGAGAAGATCAAGGAACTGTTCCTGGCCGGTGCCGACGTCTTCCGTCTGAACTTCAGCCACGGCACCCATGCCGACCACACCGAGCGCTTGAACACCATCCGTGAAGTCGAGAAGGAAGTCGGCCGTCCGATCGGTGTGCTGCTCGACCTGCAAGGTCCGAAGCTGCGCGTGGGCACCTTCGCCGATGGCAAGATTCACCTCAAGGAAGGCGACAAGTTCCGCTTCGACATGCAGGACATCCCGGGCGACCAGACCCGCGTCATGCTGAAGCACCCGGAAATCTTTGCGGCCATCAAGCCGGGCACCAACCTGCTCGTCGACGACGGCAAGGTGCGCGTGCGCGTCGATAGCTGCGGCCGTGACTTCGCCGAAACCACCGTGGTGGTGCCGGGCGCCATCTCCGACCGCAAGGGCGTGAACGTGCCGGACGCCGTCCTGCCGATCAGCCCGCTGACCCCGAAGGACCTGAAGGACCTCGACTACGCGCTGGGTCTGGGCGTGGATTGGGTGGCCCTCTCCTTCGTGCAGCGTCCTGAGGACATCATCGAGGCCCGCGAGATCATTGGCGACCGCGCCTGGATCATGGCCAAGCTGGAGAAGCCGATGGCCATGGATCACCTCGAAGAGATCACCCGTCTGTGCGACGGCATCATGGTTGCTCGCGGTGACCTGGGCGTGGAAATGCCGCCCGAGTATGTGCCGGAAATGCAGCGTCGCATGGTCTCGACCTGCCGCCGTCTGGGCAAGCCGGTCGTCATCGCCACGCAGATGCTGGAATCGATGATCAATTCGCCGGTACCGACCCGTGCCGAAGCCTCGGACGTCGCCACCGCCATTTACGAAGGTTCGGATACGGTCATGCTGTCGGCTGAATCGGCGTCGGGTAACTTCCCGGTGGAAGCGATTTCGATGATGGATCGCATCATCAAGCGTGTGGAGCAGGATCCGGTGTATCAGAAGAACATCGATGCCGCCCGCACCCCGCCGGAAGCGACCGTGCCGGACGCCGTGTGCGGTGCTCTCGGCCAGATCACCAATCTGATCCGCCCGGCCGCGACCGTGACCTACACGTCGTCGGGTTTCACGGCGCTGCGTGCTGCGCGTGAGCGTCCGTCGACCCCGATCATCGGCCTCACCCCGTCCTTGCAGACCGCCCGTCGTCTGACCTTCTGCTGGGGTGTGCATCCGCTGCCCGGTCAGGAGATCGACCGCGTTCAGCAGATGGTCTCCCTCGGCACCGCCGCCGCCAAGGACGAAGGCTTCGCCAAACAGGGTGACAACGTCGTCATCATCGCCGGCCTTCCCTTCGGTCAGTCCGGTACCACCAACCTCCTTCATATCGCTAAGGTCGAGTGAGGGCTAGCCCCTCACCCCAACCCTCTCCCCCAAAGGGAGAGGGTGACTGCGGTTCGCAGCTGCGCCGCTCCCCGATGGCATTGCTTCGGGAGCGCAACGGCTGCAAGTAAAACCGGAAGGTCGGTAGTAAAAGTAGAAAGCCCCGCCATCGCGGGGCTTTTTTATTTCCGGACTTCAAGCACGATCTTGCCGGTGTGCATTGCTGCTTCCATCATGCGGTGCGCGTCGGCCACGCGTTCGAGCGGAAAGATTGCATGCGTGTGCGTCTTCAGGCGGCCGGCCGCAAACGCCGGCCAGACTTGATACAGCAGATCGTCGCGGATGCCGGCCTTCTCCTCATGGGGGCGCGCCCGCAGCGTGGAGCCGGCAATGGTGAGACGGCGCGTCAGCAGCGGCATCATATCGATCTCCACCTTGGCCCCCAGATTGAAGGCGATGACCAGCAGGCGACCGCCGCGCCGCAGCAGGTGCAGGTTCTTTTGCAAGGCGGTGCCACCGAGGGTTTCAAGCACGATGTCGAGGCCGCGCTTGCCGATCGATCCCTGCACCACTTCGGCGAAATCATGTGTCTTCGCGTTGATGACGACATCGGCGCCCATCGTGCGGCAGACCTGCAGCTTGTCGTCGCGGGTGTCGGTAGCGAAAACGTAGGCACCGAAATACTTCGCCAGCTGGATCGCCGCACAACCCACACCACCGGCACCGCCATGAATCAGCACATGGTCGCCAGCCTGGACGCGACCTATGTCGACAAGATTGGCCCAGGCGGTAAACCAGACTTCTGGCAGGCCGGCTGCGTCGGCCAGGCGCATGCCCTGCGGCACCGGCAACACATGCTCGACAGGGACGGTACAGAACTCGGCATAGCCGCCGCCGGGCACCAGGGCGCAGACGAGATCGCCGACCTGCCATTGGCTGACGCCTTCGCCGAGTGCCGCAACACGCCCCGCGACCTCCAGGCCGAGAATCGGCGAGGCATCGGGCGGCGGCGGATACAAGCCCTTGCGCTGGACGATATCCGGCCCATTCACGCCCGCGTAATGCACCTCGATGAGGATCTCGCCGGCCTTCGCTACCGGGACGCTAGCGGTGGCCACACGCAGACTATCCGGACTGCCGTCAGGGCCGTATTCCACTTGTTTCATCATATTTGCCGCCGCTTCAGCCTTTGAGTGACATCTCATTCTAAGCAGCGGTCCGCGTGCCGGCAAATGTCTTTAAGCACTTGTCATGGCTGGGTTTAGCCAGGAAAGACCATGCCGCCAGGCTGGGCAAGGGGGGGGTTCTGTGGTATAAAAGCGGACCAAATATTTCAACCCTTTTCCCAATCCCGTTGCCGTTTTCCCGAGCCACAAGCCTGGGTTTCGGCTTCCAAACTTTAAGGAGTTTCCATGAAGGTATGTATCTACGGCGCCGGTGCCATCGGCGGCTACATGGGCGTGCAGCTGGCACTCGCCGGTGCCGACGTCAGCCTGATCGCGCGCGGCCCGCACCTCGAAGCCATGCAGAAGAATGGCGTCAAGCTGCGCATCAAGAACGCTGAAGGCGTTGAAGAAGAGCGCGTTGCCAACATCAAGGCGACCAACGATCCGAAGGAAGTTGGCGTTCAGGACGTCGTCATCATCGCCCTCAAGGGCAATGCCATTCCCAACATCATCGACGCCATGCAGCCGCTGCTGGGCCCGGACACGATGATCATCCCGGCGATCAATGGCATTCCCTACTGGTATTTCTACAAGCACGGCGGCAAGCTGGAAAACAGCATCCTCGAAACCATCGACCCGGAAGGTCGTCAGTGGAAGGAACTGGGTCCCGAGCGCGCCATCGGCTGCATCGTCTATCCGGCCGCCGAAGTGGTCGAGCCGGGCGTCATTCAGCACATCTACGGCAACAAGTTCCCGCTGGGCGAGCCGTCTGACGAAGACACCCCGCGCCTGCAGAAGCTGAAGGACCTCTTCGTCAAGGCCGATCTCGACCCGAGCCTGCGCCCGGGCGTTGCGATCCGCGACGAACTGTGGCTGAAGCTGTGGGGCAACCTGTGCTTCAACCCGATTTCCGCCCTGACCCACGCCACCCTCGACATCATCGGCACCCACCCGGGTACCCGTGCCGTGTCCAAGGCCATGATGCTGGAAGGTCAGGCCATCGGTGAGAAGCTGGGCGTGAAGTTCCACGTCGATGTCGAACGCCGCATCAACGGCGCCGTCAAGGTTGGTGCCCACAAGACCTCCATGCTGCAGGATCTGGAGCGCGGCCGTCCGATGGAAATCGACCCGCTGGTCACCGTGGTTCAGGAAATGGGCCGTCTGGCCGAAGTCCCGACCCCGACCATCGACGTCGTGCTGCCGCTGATCCAGCTGCGCCAGTACATGGCCGATCATCCTGCCAAGGATCACTAAGCCGCTACGCCGTCTGCCTCAAACAAAAAAGCCGCTGTCCAATCAGCGGCTTTTTTTGTTTTTGCAGCTGGCGCGAGGTATCGCCAGGCTGAGTGAAAAAAGTGTCGGACTTTCTTCCATCTGCCCCGAGCGAAGGGCAGTCGCTTTTTTCAGGGCGCTGAATTAAAAGCACTTTCCAGTGCCTGGCGCGCGTCTTGCTCAGCGTCTTGGTCTATTCCCGCCAGCCTATTCAGTTCGGAACGAGCCCATGAACTTCAAGTCTCTCCTCGCCGCTGCCGCTGTTGTCTTTGCTGCCAACGCCGCCAGCGCCTCGACCATCACCTATGACGTCCGCAATATCGACAACGCCGTCTTTGGCGACTACGTTGCCGGCTTCAATGCCCAATCGTCGCCGATTACCTCGAACAGCCTCAGCGCCTTCACCAACCAGTTCGGCCTGAATAACGGTTACAACCACCTGTCGGTGACGTTCAGCATCGGCGGCTCGACCGCCGGCAACTCGCTGCAGTTCCAGTTCGCGCCGGATGCCGGCCTCGGCGGTGCGCTGCTGGTGAACAACGTGCTGCAGACCAGCACGGGCGACGATCTGTGGTGGGGCGGCAGCTGGTCGAACACTGGCGAACTGCTGACCACCAGCTTCAGCAATATCGCCCAGGGCCTTTACAGCATCGACCTATACTGGGCCGAAGGCTGCTGCAATGGCGCACAGAGCGCCCGCTTCGCAGTCGGCAACGGTGAATGGCAAGAACTCAGCGTCAGCAATCTCGACGCGCTGGCTGTGCCGGAACCCGGCTCGCTGGCCCTGCTGGGTCTCGGCCTCAGTGGTCTGGCGGTGATCCGCCGCAAGAAGGCCTGAGCCAAACAGCTGCGGCATCCGGGGCGCCTGCGGGCGCCCTTTTTGTTTTCCCGGCGCGAAGCGACCTCAGAACGCGCTTTTCACCAGGCCGCCATCCACGCGCAAGGCCGCGCCGGTCGTGGCCGAAGCAAGCGGGCTGGCGATGTAGGCCACCAGCGACGCAACCTCTTCGGGGGTGGCGAAGCGCTTGATCAGCGAGGTCGGGCGCACCGTCTCGAAGAACTCCTTCTCGACCTGCTCGACACTCTTGCCTTCCGCCCGGGCCAGATCGAAAACGAAATCGCCGACGCCGCGCGAACGCGTGGGGCCGGGCAATACGCTGTTCACCGTGATGGCTGTGCCCGCCAGCGACTCGGCCAGACCGCGCGCCACTGCGATCTGCGCGGTCTTGGTCATGCCGTAATGAATCATCTCGGCGGGAATCTGCAATGCGCTCTCGCTGGAAATGAAGATGATGCGGCCCCAGTTGGCCTGCTTCATGGCAGGCAGCACCAGACGGGACAGCCGCACGCCGCTGAGCACATTCACCTCGAAGAAACGCATCCAGTCGTCGTCAGGAATATCCTCGAAAGACTTTGGCTCGAAGATACCCAGGTTGTTCACGAGGATCTCGATGCCCGGATACTGCCGCACCAGCGCCTCGGCGACCTCTGCCTTGGCCAGATCGCCGGCGAAGCCCAGCGCATCGTAGCCCTCCAGCCGCATGGTCTTGACCGTTGCCTCGACCGCCGCTTCGCTGCGGCCGTTGACGATGACGCGGGCGCCTTCAGCAGCCAGCGCGGTTGCAATCGCATAGCCGATGCCGGCCGTGCTGCCCGACACTAGCGCGAGTCGGTTCGAGAGCTGGAGATTCATGGGCTGCCCTTTCGAAGGAAGGTCTTATAGTATTCGAAGCCGACCGATACGGAACCTTGTCCTACATGAGCGCAAGCGCCAACGATATTCTTGATTTCTGGTTTGCCGAAATTGCGCCCGCGCAATGGTGGAAACGTGACCCGGTGTTCGACCGACTGATTGAAACGCGCTTCCTCGCCATCCTGGAGCAGGCCGCGCGCGCCGAGCTGGCCGGCTGGCGTGCTTCGGTGCAAGGGCGGCTGGCCGAGATCATCGTGCTTGATCAGTTCTCGCGCAACGCCTGGCGCAATACGCCACAAGCCTTTGCGCAAGATCCGATGGCCCTGGCGCTGGCCCAGGAGGCCGTGCGGGCCGGTGCGCTCGGTATGTTCGACGCGAATGCGCGCACTTTCCTGCTCATGCCTTACATGCACAGCGAGTCGCGCGCCATTCATGCCGAAGCAGAAGTCCTGTTCCGCGAGCATGCGCCCGCCGACAACTACGACTTCGAGCTCAGGCACAAGGCCATCGTCGATCGCTTCGGCCGTTACCCGCACCGCAACGCGATCCTCGGGCGCGCATCAACGCCCGAGGAGGTCGAGTTTCTCAAACAGCCGGGATCAGGGTTCTGAAGCGGGCGTCGGCCTAGGCGACAAACCGGAGCTTGTAGCCGGCTGCCTCGACAATATCGCCCGCCTTGAGCGCATACGCGGTGTTGCCGATCGGCTGGCGGTTCACGCGCGGAAAGCGGGTGCCTTCGACGTGCGTCACGAACACGCCGTGCGGACGGCGCGTGAATACCACCAACTGCTCGCCGGGAACACCGAAAGCCGTGACGACGCGCGCCAGAGGCACGATCTGCCCAGCCTGTTGCGGGCCGGATAATACTTCCACGCGCCCAGCTTGCAGCGCCACTTGCGGCGCGGTTGAAAGCGACACGCCAGACACCGGCGCCTCGGTGCCGGCTTCGCGCGACAGCGTCTGGACCAGCATGGTGCGGTCCAGATCGGCATCGACGGCGGCGCGCGAGCTCATGTAGCGCAACTGATGGTTGCCGATCTCGATGATGTCGCGATGCTGGAGAATCTGGCGCAGCAGCGGCTTGCCATTGAGGCGCGAACCGCTGCGTGTTTCCAACCCTTCGACGATGTCGTCCTGTCCGGCGCGGACGATGCGCACGTGTATATCGCTCAGCAGCGGATCGTCGATGGCGATGTCGTTGTCGGCATTGCGGCCGATCGTGACGCAGGACTTCTCGATGAAGTAATGATTGACGATCTTGCCTTCGAACGTCAGGACCAATTTGGCCATGCAGTTTCCCTTGCTTAGTGAACCAGACGGCCGAACAGGCGCGCAAGCCAGCCGCGCGAGGCGGCTTCGGCCGCATTGCCGAGCACCCGCACCAGCGCCACGGTGACATTGTCATAGCCGCCGTTGTCGTTGGCGAGCTGCACCAGATGGCTGGCGGTGAGCGGCAGATTGCTCTTCAGTGTGTCGACGATGACCTCGATATCGCGGTCACCGACCAGATCATTGAGGCCGTCCGAGCAGAGCAGATAAACGTCGCCTTCGCGCAGGTCTTCCTCGCGCACATGCGGCGCAATCTTGGCGGCCATGCCCAGCGTTTGCGTGACCATGCGCCGGTTGTGCGACTCGGCGACTTCATCGGCGGCGATCAGGCCGAGCTCGACCTGATCGTTCAGAATCGAATCATCGCGCGTCAGCAATTCGAGCTTGCCGTCACGCAAACGGTAGATGCGCGAATCGCCGACGTGGGCGAGCATCACGCGCGCATCGCCGAAAACCGCCATGGCCAGCGTGGCGCCCATGCCGGTGCGTACCGTCTGCTTGGCGGCGGCGGTATGCACTGCGGTATTGGCAGCCGCAATGCTGTCTTCGATCGACTGGCGCGACGGCAGCGACGAGTCGCGACGGCGCAGGTTTCCGGCGAGGCTTTCCAGCGCCAGGCGAGCCGCAACCTCGCCAGCCCGGTAGCCGCCCATCCCGTCCGCGAGCACGGCAAAGCCGGCGTCACGGTCGACGACCACGCCGTCTTCATTCAGCGGGCGCAGTTTGCCGGCGTCCGACAGACTGGTCACTTCAAAGCGGAATGGTTGAGATTTCATAAGCTTGAATGGTGAGTGAAATCAGTTGCTCTGAAATGTAACATATCGCTATTTGGCTTCATTGACAGCCCCGGTGCCAACGCCCAGAATCAGGGGCCTAGCCTGTCGGCAAGCTTGCTTTTGCACACTTCTAAAAAGTTAAATAACCGCAAATATGGTGCTTCCGAAACACTTGGGCCGTTATGAGATCACCGAAATCCTCGGCCGCGGTGCCATGGGCGTGGTGTACAAGGCACACGATCCGCTCATCGACCGCGCCGTCGCCATCAAGACCATCAGTTACGCCGGTCTGACGCCTGCGGAAAGCAAGGATTTCGAACAGCGTTTCTTTCTTGAGGCCAAGTCGGCGGGGCGCCTCAATCACCCGAACATCGTCACCATCCATGACGTCGGCCACAGCGAAGAACAGGCCTACATCGCCATGGAGTTCCTGGTCGGTAAGTCGCTTCGCGACATCATCGATTCGGGCGTCGTGCTGCCGGCCTCGCGCATGGCGCGCTACGCCTACAGCGTGGCCGACGGCCTCGCCTTTGCCCATGCCAACGGCGTCGTGCACCGCGACATCAAGCCGGCCAACATCATGGTGCTCGACAGCGGCCGCGTGAAGATCACCGACTTCGGCATCGCCCTGCTTCCGAGCGGATCGCTTACTACCGCCGGCATGGCGGTCGGCTCGCCCAAGTACATGGCGCCGGAGCAGGTGCTTGGACAGAAGGCCGATCACCGCTCCGACATTTTTTCGCTGGGCGCGGTGCTCTACGAGCTGCTGACCGGCTTCCCGCCCTTCGGCGGCGAAGACATCAATGCAATTCTCTACCAGGTGCTGAACGGCGCGCCACCGCTGCCGTCCTCGCTGAACGCGAACCTGCCGCAGGGTTTTGATCGCATCGTTGCGCGCGCCCTGTCCAAGGACCCCGAGCGGCGCTACCAGAGCGCCGCGGAGATGGCGAGCGATTTGCGCAACTACAAGAAATTGCCCGGGCTACTGCAAGCAGGACACAACGCCGAGACCCAGCCCGAAGCGGCGCATCCGCCTGTCCGCGCGACCTCCGGGAACGGCGCCGCAGAAGTGACGGTGCAGGCGACGTCGCCGCGGACG
>DATMTO010000193.1:0-3925 GCA_035564055.1 Rhodocyclaceae bacterium
CTGTTTTTGTTCAGTTTCGCTGCCGCCGGCCTGCGTTTCCTGCTGATCGCCTGGGGAGTGGAGTCGCTGGTACTGGTGCTGTTCGCTCAGGTGCTGCACGGCGCCACCTTCGGGATTTGCCATGCGACGGCGATGTCGGCCTTAAGCCGCTGGTTCGATCCGCGCCATCAGGGGCGGGTGCAGGGGCTTTACGGCAGCGTGTCCTTTGGCGCCGGCGGTCTGGTCGGTTCGCTGATCGGCAGCTGGCTGTGGCAGCCGATTGGCCCCGGCTGGGTTTACACCTTTGCTGCGTTGGCTGGGCTGTGTGGTTTGTTGTTGATTTTCATCGGCCTGCCTAAATCTGCGCCGGATAAGCCCTAGAACTGCGCCGAATCAAGGCTTTGGATCGCCAGCTGGGGCCGGTCTGTGACATAATCGAGGGTTCCCGCAAGCCAAGTTCTGAACACCGGAATCGCCATGCCGCAAACCCTTTACGACAAGCTCTGGAACAGCCATGTGGTCCATACCGAAGAGGATGGTACTGCGCTGCTCTACATCGATCGCCATCTGGTACACGAAGTCACCAGTCCGCAGGCGTTCGAAGGGCTGAAGCTCGCCAACCGCAAGGTCTGGCGCATCTCGTCCATCGTCGCTACGGCCGATCACAACACCCCGACCGACCATTGGGAACTGGGCATCCAGGACCCGATCTCGCGCCAGCAGGTCGAGACGCTGGACGCCAATATCAAGGAATTCGGCGCGCTGGCTTATTTCCCGTTCAAGGATGAGCGCCAGGGCATCGTGCACGTCATGGGCCCGGAAAACGGCGCCACGCTGCCCGGCATGACCGTGGTTTGCGGCGACTCGCACACCAGCACGCACGGCGCTTTCGCTTGTCTGGCGCACGGTATCGGCACCTCCGAAGTCGAACACGTCATGGCGACGCAGTGCCTGCTGCAGAAGAAATCCAAGTCCATGCTCGTGCGCGTTGACGGCAAGCTCGGTGCCGGTCTTACGGCCAAGGACATTGCGCTGGCCATCATCGGCAAGATCGGTACCGCCGGCGGTACCGGCTACGCCATCGAGTTCGGCGGCGAAGCGATTCGTGCGCTGACCATGGAAGGCCGCATGACCCTGTGCAATATGGCGATTGAAGGCGGCGCGCGTGCCGGCATGGTGGCGGTGGACGACAACACCATCAATTACCTCAAGGGCCGCCCGTTTGCGCCCAAGCCCGAGCAGTGGGACGCTGCCGTCGCCTATTGGCGCACGCTGGTGTCTGACGAAGGCGCCGAATTCGACCGCGTGGTCACGCTCGACGCCAGCGAGATCCAGCCGCAGGTGACCTGGGGCACTTCGCCGGAGATGGTCACCACCATCGACGGCGCCGTGCCTTCGCCCGACGATTTTGCCGACCCGGTCAAGCGCGAGGGCGTTGCCCGCGCGCTGCAGTACATGGGCCTGACACCGCGCACCAAGATGGCCGACATCGCCATCGACAAGGTCTTCATCGGCTCCTGCACCAACTCGCGCATCGAGGATCTGCGCGAAGCCGCCGCTGTGGCCAAGGGCAAGCGCGTGGCTGCCAACGTCAAGCTGGCGCTGGTGGTGCCGGGCTCCGGCTTGGTCAAGCGCCAGGCCGAGGCCGAGGGCCTCGACAAGATTTTCAAGGAAGCCGGTTTTGAGTGGCGTGAGCCGGGCTGCTCGATGTGTCTGGCCATGAACGCCGACCGTCTGGAGCCGGGCGAGCGTTGCGCTTCGACTTCGAACCGTAACTTCGAAGGTCGCCAGGGCAACGGTGGCCGCACCCATCTGGTCAGCCCGGCCATGGCCGCCGCCGCCGCCGTGACCGGCCATTTTTCTGATGTTCGTAAGCTCAATTAACTCAAGGGGATAAGCATGCGTACTTTTGTGAGCGCCGTATTCGTTGCCGTTGTTGCCTTTGCATTGGCCGGCTGCAATACCGTAGAGGGCGTGGGCAAGGACATCAAGAAGGGCGGCGAGGCCATCGAAAAGGCCGCCAAGTAAGCCAAAGGCTAAACGTCAGTAAAGGCAGTATTGCTTATGCGTAAGTTCACTCAACTCAAGGGCCTGGTGGCGCCGCTGGATCGCGCCAACGTCGACACCGACGCCATCATTCCCAAGCAGTTCCTCAAGTCGATCAAGCGTTCCGGCTTCGGCCCCAATGCTTTCGATGAATGGCGTTATCTCGATCACGGCGAGCCGGGCATGGATAACAGCAAGCGTCCGCTGAATCCCGACTTCGTGCTCAACAAGCCGCGTTATCAGGGCGCCTCGGTGCTGCTGGTGCGCGACAACTTCGGCTGCGGCTCGTCGCGCGAACACGCCCCGTGGGCACTTGAGGACTATGGCTTTCGCGCCATCATTGGTCCCAGCTTCGCCGACATCTTCTTCAACAACAGCTTCAAGAACGGCCTCTTGCCGATCAAGCTGCCGGAAGCCGAAGTCGACGTCATCTTCAAGCAGGTCGAAGAGCATGTCGGCTATGCGCTGGACATTGATCTTGATCAGCAGACCATTACGCGTCCGGACGGCAAGAAAATCCCCTTTGAGATCGACGGCTTCCGCAAGCACTGCCTGCTGAATGGTCTCGACGACATCGGCCTGACCCTGCAGAAGGCCGACCTGATCAAGGCCTTTGAGGCCAAGCGCCGTGCCGAGCAGCCCTGGCTGTTCGCCGAAAGTCGCGCCTAAGTATTCGTTTTAATTTCTACCGAAAGTTTGACCATGAAAATCTGTGTGATGCCCGGTGACGGGATTGGCAAGGAAATCACTCCGCAGGCCGTGCGCGTGCTGCAGGCCCTCGGCATCAAGGCCGAGTACGAAGAGGCCCCGGTCGGTGGTGAAGGCTACCGCGCGTCCGGCCACCCGCTGCCCGAAGCCAGCCTCAAGCTGGCCAAGGAGTCCGATGCCATCCTGTTCGGCGCCATCGGTGACTTCTCGCTCGACACGCTGCCGCGCGAACTGCGCCCCGAGCAAGCCATTCTCGGCCTGCGCCGCGAACTGAACCTGTTCGCTAACTTCCGTCCGGCGCTGGTGTATCCGGAGCTGGTGCATGCCTCGACCATGAAGGAAGAAGTGATCTCCGGTCTCGACATGCTGATCGTGCGCGAATTGACCGGCGACATCTACTTCGGCCAGCCGCGCGCCATTCACACGCTGCCGAACGGCGAGCGCGAGGGCTACGACACCATGCGCTACAAGGAGTCGGAAATCATTCGCGTGGCCCACGTTGCCTTCCAGGCTGCGCAGAAGCGCTCCAAGCGCCTGTGCTCCGTGGACAAGGCCAATGTGCTGGAAACCATGCAACTGTGGCGCGAGGTGGTGACCGCCGTCGCCAAGGAATACCCGGATGTCAAGGTCGAGCACATGTACGTCGACAATGCCTCGATGCAGCTGTTGAAGAACCCCAAGCAGTTCGACGTGATCCTGACCGGCAATATGTTCGGCGACATCCTGTCGGATGCCGCTTCGATGTTGACCGGCTCGATCGGCATGTTGCCGTCGGCTTCGCTCAATGAAAAGAACTTCGGCCTGTACGAGCCGATCCACGGTTCGGCGCCGGACATCGCCGGCAAGAACCTGGCCAATCCGCTGGCGACTATCCTGTCGGCGGCCATGATGCTGCGCTACTCTTTCGCCATGGGCGCCGAAGCCGATCACATCGAAGCCGCGGTCAAGAAGGTGCTGGCCCAAGGCTACCGTACCGGCGACATCAACGAGCCGGGTGCCAAGCTGGTCGGTACCAAGGAAATGGGCGACGCGGTCATCGCCGCCCTGTAAGGCGCACACTCGCATCACTAGAAGAGGCACGCAATGAAGAAGGTTGGTCTGGTTGGTTGGCGCGGAATGGTCGGTTCGGTCCTCATGCAGCGTATGCGTGAGGAGAAGGACTTCGACCTCATCGATCCGGTGTTCTTCACCA